>DASVUW010000175.1:0-8695 GCA_036386845.1 Allosphingosinicella sp.
ACCAGCCGCCGCGAGATGATCGAGGCGCTCCACTCCGGCAAGGCCAAGTACAGCACCATCTTCAACTACCCGACCCTGACCTGGGCCGACATCGGCGCGATCGGCTGGCTGGTCGACGGCGCCGCGATCATGAACCAGGTCCCGCTCCAGCGGACCTCCTACGGCCCCTATGCCCGGGCGATGGTCCGGGTCTGCAAGGAGGAGAGCTTCCACCAGCGCCAGGGCTATGAGATCTGCATGGCGATGATGGCCGGAACGCCCGACCAGCAGCGGATGATGCAGGATGCCTTCAACCGCTGGTGGTGGCCGTCGTTGATGATGTTCGGACCCCCCGACGCCGACAGCCCGAACACCGCCCAGTCGATGCGCTGGCGGATCAAGCGCGATACCAATGACGAGCTTCGCCAGAAATTCGTCGACATCACGGTCCCCCAGGCGGAGGCGATCGGCCTCGATGTCCCGGATCCGGCCCTGAAATGGAACGAGGAGACCGGCCATTACGATTTCGGCGAGGTCGACTGGGAAGAGTTCTACGCCGTCGTCCGGGGCGAAGGCCCGGTCGCGAAGGAGCGGATGACGGCCCGGCGCCAAGCCTGGGAGGACGGCGCCTGGGTCCGGGAGGCCGCCGCGGCCTATGCGGAGAAGCACAGCCGGAAGGCGGAGGCCGCATGAGCCTATCCTCCCCGGGACGGGGAGGGGGACCGGCCGAAGGCCGGTGGAGGGGGCTCCGTGCCACGCTCCGACCCCCCTCCACCATGCTTCGCATGGTCCCCCTCCCCGCAAGCGGGGAGGATTCATGAACGACTGGCCGCTCTGGGAAGTCTTCGTCCGCTCGAAGGGCGGAATGGCGCATCGCCACGTAGGCTCCGTCCACGCGCCCGACGCGGAGATCGCGCTTCGCCACGCGCGCGACACCTATACGCGCCGGATGGAGGGGATCAGCCTCTGGGTCGTCCCCTCGGCCTCGATCGTGGCCTCTGACCCCGGGCGGGACGAGGCGATGTTCGATCCGGCCGCCGACAAGGTCTACCGCCACCCGACCTTCTACGACATTCCCGAAGGCATCACGCACATATGAGGCGGACCGCATCATATCCTCCCCGAGCCTTGCTTGGGGAGGGGGACCAGGCGAAGCCTGGTGGAGGGGTAGATGGCGCAGGTCTGTGCCAGCTACCCCTCCACCACCCTTCGGACGGTCCCCCTCCCCAGCTAATGCTGGGGAGGATTTAGATGCCCTCCTTGCCCCCCATCCGCCCCGAGGACGAGCGCCGCGCCGCTTTGGACGTGCCCCACGGCGCCTTCGACCCGCAGGGGGAACCCGAAGGCCCCGCCCTCTTCGAATATCTGCTCCGACTCGGGGACGACAGCCTGATCCTCGGGCAGAGGCTCGGCGAGTGGTGCGGCCACGCGCCTTCGGTCGAGGTCGATCTCAGCCTCGCCAACATGGCGCTCGACCTGATCGGACAGGCCACCCACTTCCTCGAGGCCGCCGGCAAGGTCGAGGGCAAGGGCCGGGACGGTGATGCCCTCGCCTTCCGACGCGACGTTCTCGACTATCGCAATTGCTGGCTTGTCGAGCAGCCCAACGGCGACTTCGCCCGGACAATGGCCCGGCAATTGCTCTTCTCAACCTGGCAGAAACTGCTGTTCAGCCAGCTTTGCGGTTCGAAGGACGGACTGATCGCCGGAGTGGCCGAGAAGGCGGTCAAGGAGGTCACCTACCATCAGGAGCTTGCGGGCGAATGGGTGATCCGCCTCGGGGACGGAACCGAGGAAAGCCGGCGCCGGATGGAGGAGGGCCTTGCCTGGAACTGGCGCTTCGTCCCCGAGCTGTTCGAGATGGACGACCTCGCGACCTTCATGGCGACACGCGGGATCGGGGCCGATCTCGGCGCCTTCCGGCCGGACTACGATTCGCAAATCGCCGCGATCCTCGCCGAGGCGACCCTTCAGCCGCCGCCGGACCAGCGCCCGATCCTGGGCGGCCGCCGGGGCCATCATAGCGAGCATCTCGGCCACCTGCTCGCAGTGATGCAGTTCCTCCCGCGCACTTATCCGGACGCCCGATGGTAGCGGCTGCGCGCATCGACGAGACCGGGCCGATCTGGTCGGTGCTGAGGGAGGTCGCCGATCCCGAAATCCCGGTCATCTCCGTCGTCGAGCTCGGAATCGTCCGCTCGGTCGAGGCGGACCGGGTCGTCATCACGCCCACCTACACGGGGTGCCCTGCCGCGCAGGTCATCGAGCGCGACGTGCGCGACGCCCTCGACTCGGCCGGCTACCGCGGCGTGCGAATCGAAACCGCCCTCTCCCCCGCCTGGACGACCGACTGGATCACCCCCGAGGGCCGGGCCAAGCTCCGCGCCTATGGCATCGCCCCTCCGACCCGCTCTTCGGTCGAGTGCCCGCAATGCGGCTCGTCGGAATCGGAGGAGATAAGCCGCTTCGGCTCGACCCCCTGCAAGTCGCTCTGGCGCTGCCGGTCCTGCGCCGAGCCTTTCGACCTGTTCAAATGCCACTGAGCGAAGGCGGATGAGCGTCAACTTCCACAGCTTGGCGATCGCGGAGATCGTCGAGGAGACCGCCGAGGCGAAGTCGATCCGCTTCGAGGTCCCGCCTGAGCTTCGCGAGGCGTTTCGGTTCAGACCGGGCCAGCATCTGACCCTGCGGGCACAGATCGGCGGCGAGGAGGTGCGGCGCAACTACTCGCTCTGCGTGGCGCCCCAGGAGGCCGAGCTCAAGGTGACGGTCAAGCGGATCGCCGGCGGGCTCTTCTCCAACTGGGCGAACGACAACCTCAAGTCCGGCGACCGGATCGACGTGATGCAGCCGCACGGCAGCTTCACCTGGGACTTCGCGCCGCCGTCCTCCAACCATTATGCCGCCTTCGCCGGAGGCTCCGGGATCACCCCGGTCATGTCGCTCCTGCGGGCGGCGCTCATCGAGGAGCCGGCGAGCCGCTTCACCCTCTTCTACGGCAATCGCGACAGCCAGTCGGTCATCTTCCTCGACTCGCTGGCGAAGCTCAAGAACCGCTACATGGACCGGCTCCAGGTCCACCACTTCCTCGCGGAGGAGGCCGAGGACATCGACCTGTTCAACGGGATGCTGGACCGCTCCAAATGCCGCGAGGTGCTCGAGCATCTGATCGAGCCGGCCGATATCGCCGCCTTCTTCATCTGCGGTCCCGGCCCAATGATGGACTCGGCCGAAGACGCCCTCATCGAGAGGGGGGTGTCCTCGGGCAGGATCCACCTCGAGCGCTTCACCGCGGACCGCCCGCCCGAGGCGCTACAGGCCCAGCTCGACGCCCTCTCGAAGCACGCCCAGGGCGCGACCATGATGGTCACCCTCGACGGCCGAAAGCGCCGGGTCCCGTTCAGCGCGGAGGCCGGCAACATCCTCGACAGCGCCCGCCTCGCCGGCCTCCCCGCCCCCTTCGCCTGCAAGGCGGGAGTGTGCGCGACCTGCCGGGCCCGGGTGGTCTCGGGCGCGGTTGAGATGGCCGCCCGCTACGGCCTCACCGACGAGGAAGTGGCAAACGGCTACATCCTCACCTGCCAGTCCGTTCCGAAGGGCGAAGGGCTGGAAGTCGATTACGACGCTTAGCAAGGCACGTCATCCCAGCGAAGGCTGGGATCCCAGCGAGTGAAGAACACCGAGCCTTTCACCCCCCGGGGCCCCAGCCTTCGCTGGGGCGACGGATGGCTTACCGGCTCCCCTGGTCCGAGCCGAGCCCGTAGCGCGCCATCCCGTAGCTCGACATGTTCTGGTCGAAGCTGATCACCGCCCGGACCGTGTTCTGCATCGCCGCCATCCGGTGGGCGAGCGGCGCGGAGGTGCGGCGGATCATCACCGCCACCGCGTAGGAGCGGCCGTCCGGGCCGGTGACGATTCCGATGTCGTTATAGCCGGCCTGCTCGCCGCCGAGCACCTGGCCGGTTCCGGTCTTGTGGGCGAGCTTCCACCCCGCCGAAAGGCCGCCCTTCAGCCGCTGGGCGCCCGTCCTTGTGTTGCCCATGATCGAGAGCAGTTTCCGGGTGGATCCCGCCGAAAGCAATTCGCCGCGCTTCAGGCGGGCCAGGGCCTCCACGATCCCCTTCGGGGTGGCGCCGTCCATCGGGTTGGCGATGTAGCGCTCGAACGCGGCCCGCCGCTGCGAGGCGGGAACGGCCGCCCGAGCCCTGTAGAAGCCGCCATTGTAGGCGTAGCTCTGCTGCCACTGGATTCCGGCGATCTGGCTCTGGAGAAGCCGCTCGCCCGGGCCGAACCTTATGCCCTCGATGCCCTTGTTGCGGAAGAAGCTCCGGACCGCGTCTGGCCCGCCGGCCTTCCACAGGACGAAGTCGTTGCAGGTGTTGTCGCTCTGGGTGATCGCCCGGTAGATCAGGCTGTCCAGGGTGGTGTTGTAGCCGGATCCGCCGAGCTGGGCCGAGATCGGCTGATGGAACAGGGTCATGTCGTCGCGGCGGACCGTCACCGGCGCGTGGAGGCTCAATTCGCCGCGGTCCGCCTTGTCGAGGGCGGTCAGGGCCACCCAGAATTTGCTGACGCTCTGCTGCGGGAAATAGGTGTCGCCGTCATAGCTGGTCGTCCAGCCGCTCTGGACGTCGCGAACCGCGATTCCGATGTCGCCGCTGAAGGCCTGGCCCAGGGCGCGGACCTGGCCCTCGAGGATCCGACGCGCGGCCGCTTCCTGCGCCGTGGCCGCCGGGATGGCGGACGCGGGGGGGTTGTAGCCCCGCACGATCCCCGGGAAGGACGTCGAAGGAGCGCTTCCGCCCGGTTGGGCCAAGGCGGCGGTGGCAAGGCCGATAGCCGCGATTCCGGAGAGCGCGCTCCCGCGCGCAAATCGGCTGGACCGGTCGATCATCTGTCGGCGCGTTACGGTCACTGGCCCCTCCTAACCCCTTATCCCTGAATGGAATCATCATACGCGAGCGCGGCTTTCCGCCAGCTTAAAAACGGGACGTTTCGGCAGGGCGTTCCGGGTTTGCGACAGACTCCCTTCCAATCCTCCCCACGAGTGAAACTCGTGGGGAGGGGGACCACCCGAAGGGTGGTGGAGGGGTATGTGCACAGGCCTGCGCCATTTACCCCTCCACCAGGCTTCGCCTGGTCCCCCTCCCCAAGCAAAGCTTGCGGAGGATTAGAAATTCAGCCTGGCCGTCACCCTCAAGTCCCGCCCGGCGAGCGGAGCCACATCCTTGAGGAAGCTCGCATGGCGCCGGGCGTCGACGTCGAAGATGTTGTTCGCCGCCAGGGTGATGCTGGTGTTGGGGTTGTTCCTCAGCGGCTTGAACTGGACCGAGGCGTTGACGAGGGTGAAGCCGCGGGTTGCCGTCTCGAGCTCGGCGAGCCGGTCCTGGCCGCTCGTCCGCTCCACCTCGATCCGGCCCTGCACGCGGGCCGACTGCGCTTCCAGCCCCCCCATCAGCCTGAACGGCGGGATCCGCGGCGCCGGACCGACTCCCCGGATCGTCGCTCGCACATAATCGGCAACGGCGTCGGCGACGAAGGTCACGCCTCCCGTCTGCGCCAGCCGAACGGATCCCTCGATCTCGACCCCGGAATAGCGCGCGTCCGCCTGGGTGATCTGGAACACCGGAAGGTCGTCCTCGACGTCGCCGGTCCTCCGCTCGAAGATATAATCGTCGAACCAGCTCCGGAACACGGAGGCCGAAAGGCTGTAGCCGTCGCCCTCGGCGTTGAGCGTGGCTTCGAGACCCCAGCTCTTCTCCTTGCCGAGATCCGGATCGCCGATCTCGAACGACTGGGTGCCGGCATGGGGGCCGTTGGCGTACAGCTCCTCGGCCGAGGGCGCGCGCTGGGTGTGCGAGCCGTTGAGCCCGAAGCGAACCCCCTCGGCAAGCGCGTAGCTCGCGCCAAGCGATCCGGAGAAGGCGTCGAAGCTGCGCTTAAGGGCCGGATTGCCGAGATCGGCATCCGCCTCGGCACTCACCGTCTGCCGCTCGTAGCGGGCGCCGGCCTCCGCACGCAGAGGACCGGCTTCATAATTCTGAAGCGTGAAAAGTCCGAATTGGGAGGTTCGGCTCTCCGGCAGGAACTTCTCCTCGCCGATCACGTCGAGGTGGCGGCGGAAATATTGGACACCGAAGCCGCCGCCCCAGCCGCCCCTCTTGGACTGGACGACCTCAAGCCTGCCTTCCAGGCCCTTGGTGAGGAAGGTGGTGCCGATCTCGCCCGATTCCTCGAGTTCGTCGTGGCGATAGTCGGAATAGCCGCCCCTGAAGCGGACGCTGTCGACGAAGCCGGATGCGGAGTCGATCTCGGCCCGGACGTCGGCCCGGTTCTGCCGGACGTCGATCCGGGGCGCCTCCGCTTCGGCGCCGGGCTCGAGCGAGAACCGGACCGGCACTCCGTACAGGCTGTCGTAGCGGTTCACCGAGAAGCCGAAATTCGTGCCGCCGTCGACATAGGCGACGCCGAGCGCGATGTCGGAGGTCTCGGCCGCCGTGTTGGGCAGCCGCCCCTTCAGGTCGGCAAGGGCGCGCACCTCGGGGTCCTCGCTCGCCTCGGCTTCGGCTCGAAGCTCGCGGGAGAGGACGAAGCCGCCGATCCTCAGATCGTCGGTCTTGCTGTAATTGCCGTCGGCGTGGATCACCCACTTGCCGGAAAGCGGAACGTCAAGCGTCGCGTTGGCCGACCTTTCGTCCGCGGCCGAGCCGTAGGTGAGGATGGCGGCGGCATGGACCCCCTCCTTCGGGACCCGCCGTGGGATCCTCGAGTCGATGACGTTGACGACTCCGCCGATCGCCGCCGAGCCGAACAGCAAGGCGGAGGGACCCCGGAGCACCTCGATCCGGTCCGCGGTCAGCGGATTGATGGCGACCGCATGGTCGACGCTGGTGTTGGACGCGTCGAGGCTTCCGATTCCGTCGGTCAGCACCCTCACCCGTTCGCCCTGAAAACCGCGGAGGACCGGCCGCGAGGCGTTGGGCCCGAACGAGGTCGCCGAGACCCCGGGCTGGCGGGCCAGCGTCTCGCCGATCGTCGGCCGAAGCTCGCGGGCGAGCTCGGCGCCGGAGACGACCGAAGTCCCCGACAATATCTCGTCGCGGTTGCGCGCGAAGCCGGTGATGATGATGTCCTGGGTGTGGTCCGCATGGGGGCCCTCGTCTTCGGCGGGCGCCGGAGCGGCGGGGGCCGCTTCAGGGGGCAATTCGGCAGGAGCATCCTGGGCGAAAGCAAGGCTGGGGATCAGGGCCGTGGCGGCGCCTGCCAGAAGGACTGAGCGAAGCATTTGAATATTTTCCAATTCTCGATGGCCGCATGGGCATTCGACTTGCGCGCGATCGGTCGCGGCTGAGCGGGTGGGGCAGCCCGCGACGATGCGGGCGCAAGCTCAGACCGAAGGCGGCTCCAGCAGCGGCCGGACGGGGGCGCCGATGAGAACCGGGGCGTCGGCCGGATTCCTTTCAGCCGGTTCGCTCGCGCGCACTGGCGGAAGAAGGCCCGGAATCGGGAGCATGTCGGACGGAGACGAGACCGAGCCGGCATCCGCCGGCACGCCTTTCCGGGCCGAAGACTTACCGGCTGTCTCCTCGCCGTAAGCGGCCGCCGCGATCCCGGCATCCTCGCTCTGAAGGGCGGCGACGTGCGCCACCCCATCCTGGTGACGGCAAATGGCGGCCGCCACGGATGAGCCGTGGGCCAGCACCAGCACGAAGATCATAATCAGAGTCAGGAGACGGCTCATAGCGTCGAGATCATATCCAAATCTGGTAAACATCCCCTGTCGCCGGACATAGGCGCTGGTGACTTTATAACAAACCCACCTTGTCGCAGGATGAACACGATTCCCCGCGTCGCCGTCGTCATCCCGGCGAAAGCCGGGACCTCAGGACAAGAAGTCTCGGCGGGTCTCCCGGAGGTCCCGGCTTTCGCCGGGATGACGAGGGGGCCCCACTTCCGCCGCCTCGTCCCCAAGGCTAAAGCCTCCCCCATGACCTACAACACCATCGAATTCGCCAACGAGAACGGGATCGCCCGGCTGACCCTCAACCGGCCCGACCGGCTCAACAGCTTCACCGTCGAGATGCACGAGGAAGTGGCCGACGCGCTGTCGAAGCTGGACGGCGCCCGAGTGCTGGTACTTACCGGCGCCGGCCGAGGCTTCTGCGCGGGGCAGGACCTCAATGACCGCGCGGTAGCGCCGGGCCAGGCGGTCGACCTCGGCGAGTCGGTCGAGAAGCGCTACAATCCCCTGATCCGAACCCTCACGGCCCTCCCCTTCCCGGTCATCGCGCGGGTGAACGGCGTCGCGGCGGGCGCGGGAGCCAATATCGCCTTGGCCTGCGACATCGTCATTGCCGTCAAGTCCGCGAAGTTCATCCAGTCCTTCGCCTCGATCGGCCTCATCCCCGACAGCGGCGGGACCTGGGTGCTCCCACGGCTGGTCGGCCAGGCCCGGGCGCTCGGCCTCGCGCTGACCGCCGAGCCGCTGCCAGCGGAGAAAGCCGCCGAATGGGGCCTGATCTGGAAGGCCGTCGAGGACGAGAAGCTCGACGAGGAAGTCGACGCGCTCGTCCGCCGCTTCGCGGAGGCCCCGACCAAAGGCCTCGGCCGAATCAAGAAGATGATCCGCGAAAGCTGGGGCCACAGCCTCGACGAGGAGCTCGACCTCCAGCGCGACGCAATGCGTGAGCTCGGCTTCGGCGATGATTATCGCGAA
>DASVUW010000176.1:0-18810 GCA_036386845.1 Allosphingosinicella sp.
CGTAGGATTCCCGGATTTCCCAGGGAAGGTCGTTGTGGCCGTCGATGATCGGGGTCTTCGCCAGGACTCGCTCCACCTTACGCTCCGGAGACTGGGCCGGGGAGGCAGTGGCCGTCGAGAGGAGGGCTCCGGCGAGCAGGATCGGCAGGCATCGCATCATGGTTCATCCCCTTTTGTGCGCGAGCCTAGCTCCTGCGCGACGCTTGCCAAGAGCATAACCGTCATCCCGGCGAAAGCCGGGATGACGTGGCCCAATCGTTATTGATAATCAATTGCAACTGGGTTAGCGCAAGGCATGTTCCGAAGCCTCGCGCCATTCCTTCTCTGCCTGCTCGCCATTCTCGGCGCGACGCCCGCCGCCGCTCAGAATGCCGAAGTGCAGACCACCTGGCGCCTTCTCGATTATGTCGCCGTCGATTACCGCGAGGCGGTCCGGGACGGCCGGATCGTCAACGACGGTGAATATAAGGAGATGACCGAGTTCGCCGCCTCGGTTCGCCAGCGCCTCGCCGCTCTGCCCGAGAAGCCGGCCAAGGCGAAGCTGCTCGGCGGTGCCGCGACGCTTCAGGCCTCGATCGCGCGCAAGGCCTCGCCCCCGGAGATCGAGAAGCAGGCCCGCGCCCTTGCCGGACAGCTGATCGCCGCCTATCCGGTGCCGCTCGCGCCTCGGCAGATGCCGGACCTCGAGCGGGGCGGCGCCCTCTATTCCGAGAATTGCGCGAGCTGCCACGGCGAGGCGGGAGACGCGAAGACCCCCCTGGCCGTCGGGATGGACCCTCCGCCCATCGCCTTCACGGACCGCGAGCGGGCGCGCGAGCGGAGCCTGTTCGGGCTCTACCAGGTCATCGACCAGGGGCTGGAGGGCACGGCGATGTCGAGCTTCGGCCACCTGCCAGAAGGGGACAAGTGGGCGCTCGCCTTCACCGCCGGGCGCTTCGCCTATTCGGCCGAGCTCGCCGAGCAGGGCCGGCGGATGTGGGAAGCCGATCCGGGCCTGCGCGCGCTGGTTCCGGATGCCGCTGCCCTGATCGGCCTCAGCGAGGCGGCGCTCGCCGCACGGGCCGGTCCGGACAAGGCGGCTGCGGTGATCGCCTTCCTGAGGAGCAATCCGTCCGCCGCCGTGCCGGCAAGCGGGTCGACCCTTGCCATCGCGCGCGAGCGCCTGCGCCAGAGTCTTGCCGCCTACGAGAAAGGCGATCGGAACGGTGCGACCGAGCTCGCGCTTTCCGCCTATCTCGACGGCTTCGAGCCCATTGAGGCCGTCCTGGCCTCGCGGGATGCGGGGCTGATGGCCCGGGTCGAGCGGGCGATGGGCGAGCTTCGCGCCGCAATCTCGGGCGGCAGGGATACGGCCGAGGTGCGCGGGCGAGTGGCGGCCATGGACACGCTGTTCGACGAGACGGAGCGGGCGCTGGCTCCGGACCAGGGCAGCGCCGCCTCGAGCTTCCTCGGCGCCTTCACGATCCTCCTGCGCGAAGGCCTTGAGGCGCTGCTCATCGTCGTCGCGATGCTCGCCTTCCTTCGCAAAGCGGACCGCGCCGAGATGGTGAGGCCGGTCCATTACGGCTGGATCGTCGCGCTGGCCGCGGGGATCGCCACCTGGTGGGCGGCGACCCATCTCGTCTCGATCAGCGGCGCCAGCCGCGAGCTCACCGAAGGCTTCGGCTCGCTGTTCGCCGCGATCATCCTGCTCTTCGTCGGCATCTGGATGCACGCCAAGGCGCAGGCCGACGAATGGCAGCGCTACATCCGCGAGAAGGTCGGCCAGGCGCTGTCCAGGAAGTCCGCCTGGTTTCTGTTCCTCCTGGCCTTCGTCGCGGTCTATCGCGAGGTGTTCGAGACGATCCTGTTCTTCACCGCTCTGTCGGCCGAAGGGCGGCTCGTGCCCCTGATCGGGGGTGCGGCCACGGCGGCGGCCATGCTTGTGGTCATCGCCGTGCTGATGTTCCGATTCAGCCGGAAGCTGCCGATCGCCAAGTTCTTCGCCTACAGCTCGGCTCTCATCGCCGTGCTCGCGGTGGTGCTGGCCGGCAAGGGCGTGGCCGCGCTTCAGGAGGCGGGGATGATCGGAGTGACTCCGCTCGGCTGGGCGCCGAGGGTGGAGATACTGGGGCTTTATCCGACACTGGAAGGGCTGCTTGCGCAGGCGGCGACGCTGCTCGTCCTGCTGGCCGGCTTCGCCCGCAACCGGCGGGGGCCGAACCGGCTGGCCACAACGTAATCGTCATCCCGGCGAAAGCCGGGACCTCGGGATGAGAAGTCTCGGCGGGTCTCCCCGAGATCCCGGCTTTCGCCGGGATGACGGAACTGGGGATAATTCCCTGAATCCCGTGGCGCGTCCCAACCGCGTCGCTTATCGTTCGCGGCATACGCGAAACGTACGGAAGGAAGAGCCATGGCGGGCGTCAACAAGGTCATATTGGTCGGAAATCTCGGCGACGATCCCGAGAGCCGTTCGCTCAACAATGGCGGCGAGGTGGTCAACCTTCGAGTCGCGACGTCCGAGAACTGGAAGGACAAGGACGGCAACCGCCAGGAGCGGACCGAGTGGCACCGGGTCGTCATCTTCAACGAGAATCTCGGCCGGGTGGCCAAATCCTATCTTCGCAAAGGCTCCAAGGTCTATCTCGAGGGCCAGATCCAGACCCGCAAATGGACCGACCAGTCGGGCGCGGACCGTTATTCGACGGAAATCGTGCTGCAGCGCTTCCGCGGCGAGCTCGTCCTCCTCGACAGCCGGGGCGGCGGCGGCGGCGGCGGCGATTATGGCGGAGGCTATGACGACGGCGGCAGCTCGGGCTTCGGCGGAAGCGGCGGCGGCGGCTCCCGCCCGCAGTCCCGCCCGGCGCCGGCCTTCGACAGCGACCTGGACGACGACGTCCCGTTCTGACGCCCGACAAACGTCACCCCAGCGAAGGCTGGGGTCCCAGGGGTGAAAGGCCTGCGTTCTTCACCCGCCGGGGCCCCAGCCTTCGCTGGGGCGACGGTCTATTCCTCCAACTTCCCCTTGAGCGCCGCGAGCGCCGCGAACGGGTTCGCCTCGATCCGCGCCTCCTCCTCGCTCTTTACCCCCGCTTCCCTTAGCGCCGCTTCGGCGGCCGGGGAGCGCGGATAGGGGTCGAGGGCAAGCAGCAAGGTCTGGGCAACCGCTTCGCCGAGATCGATCGCACCGCCCTCGTAGAAGACGACGTCGAGCTCGCCTTCGCCAAGCTCGATCTCGTCGTCCGGCTTGGAATCCGCAGGCAGTGGCCGGAAATCGACCCGGAAGTCCTCCGCCACCTCGGCCTCGACCGGCTCGCCCGACCCGACGCAGCTTTGGGTCACCCTTGCCCGGAGGCTTCCGATCGCGGTTGCCGAATCGCCGGTGCGGCGAAGCTCCGCCTGGGCCGCCAGCGCCTCGAGCGAGACGAGGCCGAAGCGGCGCGCGAGCGCCTCGCGTTCGCCGGGCCCGGCGTCGATCTCGACCCGGATCGGCTCGGCAGGCAAGGTCCCGAGACGGTAGAGGCGGCTGAACTCGTTCACGGAAACGGAAACGCCCCGGCCAGCAACGGTTCCATCCCGGTCGTCGCCAGCCGCTCGTGAAGCCGGCGGATCCGAGCCGTGACCCAGGCGACCTGGACGTCGGAAGCCGGTCCGTCTCGAAAGACGTTGCGTCGGACCACGGGCTCGAGCGCGGCCCCCCCAGTCAGAGCGTCGCGGAGGGCGCCCAGCCGTCCGCCCACCGCTCCGACCAGTTTTCCGACATGCTTGCCGACGACGAAATCGCCGATCCCGATCTGGCGCAAGGTGCCGTCCATGTCGTCGATGAAGATCTCGGTGAGCGCCACCGATTCCGCCTTGGCGTCTTCGCCTTCCGCCTCCAGCCGGACGAGCACCAGGGCGAGCAAGGTGGCGAGCATGTCGAAGCGGCCCTCAAGGGTGTCCGGGACCCCGCCCTCGCGATACCAGCGCGGCTCGCGCGCGGCGGCGACCAGGGCGTCGTAGAGCGGTCTAAGCGCCGCGCGATCGCGCCGCTCGCCGAACAGGCGGGAAAGAAGGGCCAGTGGAGGTCTCCTATGCAAGGGGCGTCGTACTTGCGCCGTTCAGCTTTTGTCGGATATTGGAGGGCCTGGCCTTGCCGGCAAGGCGGGCGCCGGCGCCCGGGCTTCGCGCCGGCCGGTTTTACGGAGTTTTTTCCAATATGATGGTTTCGGGACGAAAAGCGGCATTGCTGATCGCCGTCGCGGCGGCGCTGGCGGCCGGCGGCTGCACCAAGACTCAGGACCTGCAGGGCTATCTCGTCGACGAGACGCTGGTGAGCGCGGTCCAGCCCGGAGTCGACAACAAGGAATCGGTCCAGAACACGCTCGGCCGGCCCACCTTCACCGGCACCTTCGAGCAGAACGACTGGTATTACGTCTCCCGCCGGACCAAGAATTTCGCCTTCAACCATCCGCGGGTGAACCAGCAGACCGTGCTCCACGTCCGCTTCGATCCCGCCGGAAACGTTGCCTCGGTCGAACGCAAGGGCATGGAGCAGATCGTCTCGATCGATCCTTCGAGCGCCAAGACCCCGACTCTGGGCCGCAGGACCAGCATCTGGGACGAGCTGTTCGGCAATATCGGAGCCGTCGGCGCGGGCGGGATGAGCGCCCCGACTGGCGGCGGCGGCGGACCCAACTCGCCGAATTAATTTTGCCTCCCTGCGGCGAAGCCGCGGGGAGGGCGACCACCCGAAGGGTGGTGGAGGGGTAGCTGCGCAGGCCTATGCCGTCGCCCGCCTTACCCTCGGAACCCAAGCCATCTACCCCTCCACCATGCTTCGCATGGTCCCCCTCCCCATCTGAGATGGGGAGGCAATTCAGCGGACCACCCCGCTGCCGGCGAGCACCCCCAGAGTCACCAGGTCAGATGCGCTCGCCGTCATCGCGGCGATCTGCACCGGCTGCTCCATTCCGACCAGGATGGGACCGATCACCGCGTCGCCGCCCAGCTCGCGCAGGAGCTTGGCGGAGATGTTGGCCGTCTGGAGGCCGGGCATGACGAGAACGTTGGCGGGTCCGGTCAGCCGGCTGAACGGGTATACCCGCGCCATGGCCGGGTTGAGGGCGACGTCGGGGGACATCTCGCCTTCATATTCGAAGTCGACGTCGCCGCGGCGGTCGAGAACCTTCACGCCTTCGCGGATCCGCTCGAGATAGGTGCCTTCGGGGTCACCGAAGTTGGAATAAGAGAGGAAGGCGACCCTCGGATCGTGACCCATCCGCCGCGCGACCTGGGCGGTGTGGACGGCGATGTCGGCGAGCTGCTCCCCGCTCGGCCGTTCGGTGACGGTGGTGTCGGCGATGAAGGTGGTGTGCGACTGGCCGACGAGGACGTGGAGCCCGAACGGGGTCATTCCAACCTTGGGATCGAGCACTCGCTGCATCTGCCAGAGGCTCTGAGCATAGGGTCGGGTGACTCCGGTGATCAGTGCGTCGCCCTCCCCCATGGCGAGCAGAAGCGCCGCGAAGGTGTTGCGGTCCTGGTTCACCATCCGCTCGATCTCGCGCTGGAGATAGCCGCGCCGCTGCATCCGCCTGTAGAGATGGTCGACCATCTCCGGCACCCGGGCATAGGTGCGGCTGTTGATCAGCTCGAAGCTTTCGGGATCATCGACTCCGAGCTCGCGTAGGCGGTCGTGGACGTCGTCGCGGCCGACCAGCACGGGGATTCCGTAGCCGCCGTCGCGGAAGGCGATGGCGGCGCGGAGGACCACGTCCTCGTCCCCTTCGGCGAACAGCACGCGCTTGGGATCGGCCCGGGCGGCTTCGTAGGCCAGCGTCAGGACCGACGTGGTCGGGTTGAGCCGCGACTTCAGACGGCTGCGATAGGCGTCCATGTCGTCGATCCGGATCTGCGCGACCCCGCTGGCCATCGCCGCCTTCGCCACGGCCGCGGGGACGATCTCCATAAGCCTCGGGTCGAACGGCGCCGGGATGATGTAGTCGGGTCCGAAGCTGTGCGCCTTCCCGCCATAGGCCGCGGCGACCTCCTCCGGCACCTGCTGGCGGGCGAGCTCGGCGAGGGCCTCGGCGGCGGCGATCTTCATCTCGTCGTTGATCGTCGTCGCCCTCACGTCGAGCGCGCCTCGGAAGATGAAGGGAAAGCCGAGCACGTTGTTGACCTGGTTCGGATAATCCGAGCGCCCGGTGGCGATGATCGCGTCGGGACGTGCCGCCTTGGCGTCAGGCGGGCTGATCTCCGGATCCGGATTGGCCATTGCGAAGATGATCGGCCGGGGCGCCATCTCCCTCACCATCTCGGGCTTGAGCGCGCCCGCTGCGGAAAGGCCGAGGAAGACGTCGGCGCCGACCAGGGCCTCATCCAGCGTCCGGGCGTCGGTGATGACTGCATGGGCCGATTTCCACTGGTCCAGCCCTTCGCGCCCCTGCCAGATTACGCCCTTGCGGTCGCACATGATGACATGGTCGTTGCGGACTCCCATCGCCTTGATCAGCTCGGTGCAGGCGATCGCCGCCGCGCCGGCGCCGTTGACGACGACCCTTATGTCCCTGAGCTCGCGCCCGGTCAGGTAGCAGGCGTTGATGAGGCCGGCGGCCGTGATGATCGCGGTGCCGTGCTGGTCGTCGTGGAAGACCGGGATGTTCATCCGCTCGCGAAGCGTCTGCTCGATGATGAAGCAGGCCGGGGCGGCGATGTCCTCGAGGTTGATCCCACCGAAGCTCGGCTCCATCAGGGCGACGGCGTTGATGAAGGCGTCGCTGTCCTCGGTGTCTAGCTCGAGGTCGATCGCGTCGACGTCGGCGAAGCGCTTGAAGAGGACCGCCTTGCCTTCCATCACGGGCTTCGAAGCGAGCGCCCCGAGGTTGCCGAGCCCGAGGATCGCTGTCCCGTTCGAGATGACGGCCACGAGATTGCCCTTGGCTGTATAGTCATAGGCCTTGAACGGATCCTCGGCGATCGCGCGCACCGGCACCGCGACTCCGGGCGAATAAGCGAGGCTGAGGTCGCGCTGCGTCGCCATCGGCTTGGACGCGATGATCTCGATCTTCCCGGGCCGCCCGCCCAAAGTGTGGAAATCGAGCGCCTCCTGCTCGGAGAATTTGACGCTGCTGCCTTCGCTCATGCGGCTCTCTCCTGGTTTGGGGGCCCTGTAGGGTGTGAACGGTCGGCGGAGCAATAGTTCCTCCCCGGAACGGGGAGGGGGACCGCCGCCGAAGGCGGTGGTGGAGGTGGCCCGGCGCCCGAGCGGATGGAGAGGCGGGGCCCCCTCCACCATGCTTCGCATGGTCCCCCTCCCCGTTCCGGGGAGGAATTTCCGTTCCCCACCGCCCCTCAACCCTCTAACCTCGCCCCATGGCCACCCAGGCGAAGACGGGCACCGTCCCAACCCCGATGATGGCGCAATATCTCGCGCTCAAGGCGGAGGCTTCCGATTGCCTGCTCTTCTATCGGATGGGCGACTTCTTCGAGCTCTTCTTCGATGACGCCAAGGCCGCCGCCCAGTGCCTCGACATCGCGCTCACCGCGCGGGGCGAGCATGAGGGCAAGCCGATCCCGATGTGCGGGGTGCCGATCCACGCCGCCGAGGCCTATCTGGCGCGGCTGATCCGGGGCGGCTTCCGAGTCGCCATCGCCGAGCAGACGGAGAATCCGGCGGAAGCGAAGAAGCGCGGCGCCAAGTCGGTCGTCAACCGGGCCATCGTCCGGGTCGTCACCGCCGGCACCTTGACCGAGGAGGCGCTGCTCGATTCGCGCGCCTCCAACTGGCTGGTGGCCGTGGCCCGCGCCGGCGACCGGTTCGGCCTTGCCGCGGCGGACGTCTCGACGGGCCGATTCGAGCTCGGCTCGGTGGCGCCGGGCGCGCTGGACGCCGAGCTTGCCCGGCTGGGCGCGGCCGAGATCGTGGCGGCGGAGCCGATCGCCAACCTCGCGGTCACCGAGCGGAAAGGCGGGTTCGACAGCCTCGCCGCCGAGCGCAGGCTGAAGGAGAGATTCGGGGTCGCCACGCTCGACGGCTTCGGCGCCTTCGATCGCGCCGCTTTGTGCGCGGCGGGCGGCCTGCTCTCCTATCTCGACGAAGTCGCGAAGGAATCGCTTCCCTTCCTACGTCCGCCCGTCGCCCGGGCGTCGGGCGATCACATGATGATCGACGCAGCGACTCGCGAAAGCCTGGAGCTGACCCAGGCGGCGACCGGGGGGCGGGCCGGAAGCCTCCTCCATGCCGTCGATCGGACCGTCACCGGCGCCGGCGCCCGGCTCCTCGCGTCGGATCTCGGCGCGCCTTTGCTCGACCGGCCCGCGATCGACGCCCGGCTCGACCTGGTGGCCCTGTTCGAAGGCGATTCGGGCCTTCGCGAATCGCTCCGTCGCCAGCTCAAGGCGCTTCCCGACATCGGGCGCGCGCTCGGGCGCCTGGTCGCCGGCCGAGGCGGCCCGCGCGATCTCGGCCAGCTCCGCGACGGGCTGAACGAAACCCGCCGGCTCCACGCCCGTCTCGCCGCCCTCCCGGATCCACCACCCTTGCTTGCTTCGCTTCTGCCGGCGTTCACCGGTCATGGCGAGCTCACCGATCTGCTCGACCGGGCACTCGTGCCTTCGCCCCCCATCGATCCGGCGCAGGGCGGCTATATCGCAGAGGGCTTTGACGCGGCGCTCGACGATCTTCGGTCGACGGGCGGGGAGGGCAGACGGGCGATCGCCGTCCTCGAGGCCCGCTACCGCCAACAGACCGGAATCGCCGCCCTCAAGATCCGCCACAACGGCGTGCTCGGTTTCCATATCGAGGTCCCTGCCCGGCATGCCGACCCGCTCATGGCGGTCGATTCGGGCTTTACCCATCGCCAGACGCTGGCCGGCGTGGTCCGATTCAACGCTCCGGACCTTCATGAGCAGGCGATGAGGGTCGGCCAGGCCGGCGCCCACGCGCTCGCCGCGGAGGCCGATCACCTCGAAGTGCTGACCCAGGCCGCGCTCGTCCGCGCCGAGCCGATCGCCGCCGCCGCCGACGCCCTCGCCCGGCTCGACGTCGCCGCCGCGCTCGCCGAGCGGGCGGCCGAAGGCGGCTGGTCGCGCCCGCGCTTCGCGGGCCACAATTGCTTCGACATCGAAGGCGGCCGCCATCCGGTGGTCGAGGATTCGCTTCGAGCCTCGGGCGCGAGCTTCGTCGCCAACGATTGCGGCCTTTCCGAGGATGAGCGGTTGTGGCTGGTCACCGGCCCGAACATGGGCGGCAAGTCGACGTTCCTTCGCCAGAACGCGCTCATCGCGGTGCTCGCCCAGGCGGGATCCTACGTGCCGGCTGCGCGGGCGACCCTCGGCCTCGTCGACCGCCTGTTCAGCCGGGTAGGCGCCTCCGACAACCTCGCCCGGGGCCGATCGACCTTCATGGTCGAGATGGTCGAGACCGCGGCGATCCTCTCCCAGGCGACGGAGCGGAGCTTCGTGATCCTCGACGAGGTAGGCCGGGGCACTTCCACCTATGACGGCCTCGCCATCGCCTGGGCGGTGACCGAGGCGATCCACGACCGCAACCGCTGCCGCTGCCTGTTCGCAACCCATTATCACGAGCTGACGAGGCTCGCCGAGCGGCTCGACTCGCTCTCGCTCCACCATGTCCGCGCCCGCGAGTGGAAAGGGGACCTCGTGCTGCTCCACGAAGTGGCCAAAGGCCCGGCCGACCGAAGCTACGGCCTCGCCGTCGCCAAGCTCGCCGGGCTGCCCGCTCCGGTCCTGGCCCGAGCCAAATCCGTCCTGGCCAAGCTGGAGCGGGGACGGGCCGCAACGGGGGGGATCGCGGCCGGCCTCGACGACCTCCCGCTATTCGCCGCCGTCGCCCAGCAGGAGGAAGAAGCGCCCGATCCGCTGCAGTCGGCGCTGGCCGACGTGGACGCCGACTCGCTCAGCCCGCGCGAGGCCCTGGAGCTGGTCTACCGGCTGAAGCGGCTCGCCGCCGGCGACAGCTGATGCCGACGCGCTTCGCCTCGGTTCCGGACAAGCGCTCGATCGTCGACCGGCGCGCCCTCGCGGACTCGCTCGCCTCCGCGCCCGACGCGGCGGCCGCGACCCTCAAGCAGGCGCTGGCCTCGGGTAGGGCCGAAATAGCCCGCCGACTCGCGGACAAGCCCTATGCCGGTAGCGAAACCGCAGCCGCTTATGCCTTCCTGACCGATCAGATCGTGCGTCTCGCTTTCGACCGCGCGGTGGCCGCCCTGCCGCCCCCGAGCGTTTCCGACCGGCTGCTGCTTCTCGCCGTCGGCGGCTACGGGCGGGGTGAGATGGCGCTGTACTCCGACGTCGACATCGCCTTCGTGACGCCCGGCAAGCCCGGCGGCTGGGCCGGGCAAGCGGTCGAGGCCATTCTTTATCTGCTGTGGGATCTCGGCCTGAAGCTCGGACCCTCAACCCGCTCGGCCGACGAGCTGATCGAGCTCGCCTCCGCCGATCACACCGTGCGCACAGCCTTGCTGGAAGCGCGCTGGCTGTGGGGCGACGAGCCCTTGTTCGAGGAGGTCCAGGCGCGATTCTGGAAGGAGGTGGTCGCTGGCAAGGCGAAGAGTTTCGTCACCGAGAAGCTGGAGGAGCGCAACGCCCGCCACCGGCGGATGGGCGACAGCCGCTACGTCGTCGAGCCCAACGTCAAGGAGGGCAAGGGGGGGCTTCGCGACCTCCACACGCTCTTCTGGATCGGCAAATATGCCTATCAGGTGCGAAGCGTCGCCGACCTGGTCGGAACAGGCCTCCTGTCCGACACCGAATTGCACCAGTTCCGCCGGGCCGAGCGCTTCCTGTGGGCGGTCCGCTGCCATCTCCACTTCGTCGCCGGCCGGGCCGAGGAGCGCCTGACCTTCTACTATCAGCGCGAGATCGCCGGCCGGATGCGCTACGCCGACCGCCCGGGCAAGTCGCCGGTCGAGCGCTTCATGCGCCATTATTTCCTCCACGCCAAAACCGTCGGCGACCTGACCGGAGTGTTCCTCGCCCATCTCGACGAGAAGTTCGCGAAGAAGGGCGGGCGCTTCGGCCTTCCGACGATCCGCCGCCGCCCGAGCCGGCTCGAAGGCTTCGTCCTCGACCGCGGCCGGCTCGCTTTGCCCCGCGACGACTATTTCCGCGAGGATCCGGTCCGGCTCGTTCAGGTCTTCGCCTTGGCGGACCTCTATGGCCTCGAAATCCATCCGCTCGCGATGCGCGCCGCGGCCCGCGACTCCAAGCTGGTCGACGAGGTGCGCGACGATCCGCGAGCCAACGCCCTCTTCCTCGACGTCCTGACCAGCCCGCGCGACCCGGAGACGGTGCTGAGATGGATGAACGAGGCCGGCGTGTTCGGCCGTTTCGTTCCCGACTTCGGCCGGGTCGTCGCCCAAATGCAGTTCGACATGTACCACCATTATACGGTCGACGAGCACAGCATCCGGGCGATCGGGCTGCTCTCCCGAATCGAGAAAGGCGAACTGAAGGAGGACCATCCGCTCGCCACGGCCCTGTTCCGCCACATCGCCTCGCGCCGGGCCCTTTACGCGGCCGTCCTGCTTCACGACATCGCCAAGGGCCGAGGCGGCGACCACAGCCTGCTGGGCGCCGAGGTGGCGAGGGCGCTGTGCCCGAGGCTCGGCCTCGACGAGGCCGAGACGGAGACGGTCGCCTGGCTGGTGCGCTGGCACCTGCTCATGTCCGCGACGGCCTTCAAGCGAGACCTCGCCGATCCGCAGACCCTCCAGGACTTCGCCGGCCGGGTGAAGAGCCCGGAGCGGCTTCGACTGCTCTTCATCCTCACCGTCGTCGACATCCAGGCAGTGGGTCCCGGAGTCTGGAACGGCTGGAAACGCCAGCTGCTTCGGGAATTGTTCGACGCGGCCGAGGAGGCGCTTCGGCTGGGCCACAAGCAGAAGGGCCGAAGCGAGCGGATCGCCGCCACCCAGGCGGATCTGGCGGCCCGGCTCGGCTGGGAAGAATCGCGCTTCGCCCGCCACGCCTGGCGGCTTCCCGACAGCTACTGGCTGGCCGAGCCGGCGGGCGTGCTCGAGAAGAATGCCCGTCTGATGGACGCGGCCGACCGGGCGCCGGCGAAGACCCGTCCGCTTGCAGCCTCGGTCGAGGAGGAGCGCGGAGCGACCCTGCTCTGCGTCTACGCCAGGGACCGGCCCGGCCTCTTCTATCATCTCAGCGCCGCGATCAGCCTTGCCGGCGCCAACATCATCGATGCCCGGATCCACACCACCCAGGACGGGATGGCAGTCGACAATTTCCTCGTCCAGGATTCCACCGGCGGACCCTTCGCCGACCGGCATCAGTTGAAGCGGCTCGAGGAGAATGTGCTTCGAGCGGTGGAGGGGCAGGAGCCGGCGATGGACCGGCTCGAAGCCAAGGCCCTGCCCCTGCTTCGGGCCGAGGCTTTCGCGATCCGGCCCGCCGTCTTCGTCGATAACCAGGCGTCGAGCCGCTATACCGTCGTCGAGATCAACGCCCGCGACCGCGCCGCCCTGCTCAGCGGCCTCGCCCGCGCCCTCTACGAATCGAAGGCCGCGATCCACAGCGCCCACATCGCCACCTACGGCGAGCGCGCGGTCGACGTCTTCTACCTGACGGACCTCCACGGCTCGAAGATCGAGAATCCGACGCGACTCAAGGCGCTTCAGGCTAACCTGCTCAGAGCCGCGGCCGAGCCCCCTGTCCTCCCCATGCGCAGCGTGGGGAGGGGGACCACGCGAAGTGTGGTGGAGGGGTAATTGGCTCGGAAGCAGAGGTTCCGGCATGGAGCCTCAGAGCTGTTAGCCTCTACCCCTCCACCATCCTTCGGATGGTCCCCCTCCCCATCTAGCGATGGGGAGGACAGCTATCGGTGCCAGTCCCGCTTCAGGCGGGTCGACGCGACGAGGTAGATGAGGGCGCTTAGGACGTAGAAGCCGAGCCCGTAGAGGATCGAATATTGGAGGGCGTCGTCGCCATGGGCGGCGGTCATCCGGTCCGACATGAAGCCCAGGAAGAAGATCCCGAAGCCTATCCCGATCAGATTGTTGATGAACAGAAAGCTTGCCGAGGCGGTCGCCCGCATGTTCGGGGGGACGATATGCTGGACGGCGGCGATGACGGGGCCCAGCCAGGCCAGTGCGAGCATCTGGCCGATCGCGAAGAGAATCCAGCCGATCGTCAGCGACGGCGCGAAAAGGCCGAAGGCGAAGACAGGAGCCGCGATCAGGAAGCAGACGGCCGGGACCAGCGCATAGGCGCCGGGATTGGCGGCGCCGACCTTGTCCCCGATCCAGCCGCCGAGCCAGGTGCCGGCGACTCCGCCGATGAGGACGATCGAGCCGTAGAACCAGCCGACCTGGGCAAGCTCGAGCCCGAAGCTCCGGCTGAAGAAGCTGGGAAGCCAGAAGATCAGCCCGTAACCGAGGATCGAGCCGGAGGCGGCGCCGAAGGAGAGAAGCCAGAAGCTGGGCTTCCGCGCCAAGGTCGCCACCACCTGGAAGAAGGGCGGTGCCGGCTCGCTCGCCAGCCCGTCGGCGGTGTCGAAGCCGCCACGAACGGGCTCGGGGACTCCGAGCTTCACGAACAAGGCCGCGGGCAGGCCGGCGAGACCGACGATGACGAACGCCCAGCGCCAGTCGAGGTGGCTTGCGATCCAGCCGCCGAAGAAGACCCCAAGCGCCGATCCGATCGGGATTCCGAGCGAGAAGAGGGCGAGCGCGCGGGCGCGCCTTTCCTTGGGGTAGAAGTCCGAGATCAGTGCGTAGGAAGGCGCCACTCCCCCGGCCTCCCCGATCCCGACCCCCATCCGTGCGACGAACAGGTGCCAGAAATTCTGCGCCAGCCCACACAGCGCGGTGAAGGCGCTCCACAACGCCACCGATGCCGCGATGATGTTGACCCGGCTCTTCCGGTCGGCGAGCCAGGCGATCGGGATTGCGAGACCCGAATAGAATAGCGCGAAGGCGATCCCGCCCATCAGCCCGAGCTGGCGGTCCGAAAGGCCGAGCTCCGCCTTGATCGGCACGGCGAGGATCCCGATGATCTGCCGGTCGATGAAGTTGAAGATGTAGGCGATCAGAAGAATCGCGAGGACTCGGCCGCCGGGGGCGGCTGACCTCATTGAACCGGGTCGTGTCGACATTCGCTGCCTTTACCTAATCCTCCCCGCGATTTCGCGGGGAGGGGAACGCGCGAAGCGCGGTGGAGGGGTTCTTCGGAGTCCGCAAGGCCCCTCCACCATGCTTCGCATGGTCCCCCTCCCCTGCAAATGCAGGG
Source organism: Allosphingosinicella sp. (assembly GCA_036386845.1). Taxonomy (GTDB): domain Bacteria; phylum Pseudomonadota; class Alphaproteobacteria; order Sphingomonadales; family Sphingomonadaceae; genus Allosphingosinicella. Next base: position 14,230 of record DASVUW010000176.1, read on the forward strand.
GAGGAATATAGAGGTCTCAGAACTTCACTCCGAGGCTGAGGAAGACCTGCCTCGGATTGCCGTAGAAGGTCGTCACCACGCCTTCCCGGCCGAGGGACGGGGCCACGCCGGGCTTTCCGAAGTTCGGGGATGCCGGCGAGACCGACAAGACGGGGGCCCCGGTCACCGGGTTGACGTTGAGGAACTGATAGCCGGAGGTGATATATTGCTTGTCGGTCAGGTTCTTACCGTGGAGCCCGACCGTGAACCTGTCGTCCTCGCTGGTCCAGACCAGGCTCGCGTCGAGCAGGGCGTAGCCGTCCTGGTCGAGGAACGGGCTTGGGGTCTCGAACTGGAAGGTCTTGGTACGGTAGGAGAGCGTGGTCGAGGCATTGATCTCGCCGCCCATCATCCGGGTCGAATAATCGAGAGTCCCCGACAGGGTCCATTTCGGCGTGTTCTGGATCCGGCGGAAATCGGCGACGTCGATCGGCTGCCCCGGTCCAGGAGCGGGGTTGCCGCTGGCATTGAAGTTCGCGACGTTGGTGATGAACTCGTCATATTGCGCGTCGAGATAGCCGAGCGTGCCACCGAAGTTCAGGCGCGACCCGTCGTCACCGCGGAACAGCGTCGCCAGAGCTTCGACCTCGACGCCCTTGAAGCTTGCCTTGCCGGCATTGGTGGTGACCCCGACGAAGGTGGGGATTCCGTTGACGACGGCGCCGACCGAGCCCGGCACCTGAACGTCCTTATAGTCGGCGTAGAAGCCGGCGATGGCGAAGCGGAGGCGGCGGTCGAAGAGCGACGCCTTGTAGCCGATCTCGTAGCTGGTGACCTTCTCCGGCTCGAACAGGAAATAGTCGAATATCTCGTTGGCTTCTTTGACCCCGTTGCCGTTGACGTCGGGCGCGGCGGTGGAAAGGCCGCGGGGATCGAAGCCGCCGCCCTTGAAGCCTTTGGAATAGCTCGCGTAGATATTGGTGTTTTCATCCGGCGTGAAGCTGATCGACGCGCGCGGCGTGAACTCCTTGAACGTCTCGGACCCGGTGAAGTTGGAAGTGAGGGGGCCGAGCTGGACTCCGGCGCCGCCGAGCTCCGGCGATGCGCCGCCGGCGAGGTTCTTGCGAATCACGGTCGCGGTCCGCTTGTCCTTGGTGTAGCGGCCGCCCAGCGACAGATGGAACTGGTCGGTGATATCGTAGGTGAAGTCCGCGAACGCCGCCCAGGTCTTCGTGTCGACGTCGCCGAAGGTCGAGGCGGTGAAGCCGGGGACTCCGATGAGCGCCCCGGTCGTCGCCAGGACGACGTCGAATATGTTGTTGGCGTTGGCGTTCAGATAATAGAGGCCCACCACGCCGTTGATCGGGCCCGTATCGACCAGGAACTGCAATTCGTTGGAGAATTGCCGGTTGCGGTAGATGGCTGGAACGTCGACATCCGCGGCGGGAAGAGCGTCGAAGTCGATCGGGGTGGCCGAGCGGTCTTTGCGATAGGCCATGATGTTTCGGAAGGTGACGGCTTCGGAGAGCTCGATGTCGAGATGAGCGGCTCCGCCATAGGCCTCGATATCCTGCTCCGGGTTCACGAGGCCTCCGCGGCTGTCGTAGACATCGCCGAGCACTGGCGCTCCTGAGATGACGCCCGGGATCAGCCGGTGGCCCCCGCGCGGATTGCTTTCGTCCTTGGTATAATCGCCCGACAGGCGGAAGGAGACGGCGTCCGACGGATCGAGCTCGATCGTCGCGCGCGCCGCCCAGACGTCGCGATTGTAATTTTCACGGCCGGTGGTGAGATTGTCCCCGAAACCCTGCCGGGTCAGCCGGGCGACCGAGCCGCCGATCTTGACCCCTTCCGCGACAGGCGTGCTTGCCGAGAGGATGAGGTCGGCCTGCCGGTAGGTGCCGAGATTGGCGCGGGCTCGGAAGGTCGGAAGCTCGGAGAGCCGGCGGGTGACATATTTGATCGCTCCGCCGATCGTGTTGCGCCCGTAGAGCGTGCCTTGCGGGCCTCGGAGCACCTCGATCCGCTCGACGTCGTAGATGTCGAGCACCGCGGCCTGAGGCCGGTTGAGGAAGACGTCGTCGAGATAGAGTCCGACTCCCGCCTCGAAGCCGGCGACCGGATCCTGCTGGCCGACTCCGCGGATGAACGCGGTCAGCGTGGTGTTGGTGCCGCGCGACGTCTCGATCGTGACGTTCGGCGTGGTGTCGGAAAGGTCGGTGATGTCGATCGCGCCCATCCGCTCCAGGGTTTCTCCCGAATAAGCGGTGACGGCGATCGGAACGTCCTGCAGGTTCTCCGCCCGGCGGCGGGCGGTGACGATGATGTCGGCATCCTCAACCGGGCCCGCCGTCGCGGACTGGTCGAGCGCCTCGTTGGCGGCGGCAGCGGCGTCCTCTTCGGAAGCGCCGGCGGGGGCCTCTTCCGACTGTGCGTAGAGGGGGGCCGGCACGGCGGCGAGCGCGGCGACGGCGGCGCCGAGTCTCAGGGCGGTCAGGGTGCGGCTACGGGTCATGGCGGTGTCTCCTGGCATTTTCAGGCTGTGGTTTCGGTTTGACGGACTGGCGGCAAGGTCGCCGCGAATTCGCGAAGCGTGGCGTTGAACAATTCTGGCTGCTCGAGATGCGGCGCATGGCCGGAGCGGTCGAAGGTGACGGCCCGGGCCCTGGGCAGGGCTTTGGCGAGGTGGCCCGCCGTGTCGGCGCCGTAGAGGTGGCTGTGGGCGCCGTGGACGACGAGCGTAGGCTGCCGGATCGAGGGCAGAAGCGGCCTGAAATCCTCCTCGACGAGCGATTGCCACAGGGCGCCGATGGCGGCGGGATCGTTGGCGGCGAAGGCGGCCGCGGCGCGGTCGGCCGCGGCGCCCGGAGCCGCGAAGATGGCCTGGCCCGCGGCCGCCGCGAAGGCCGGGAAATCGTCGCGGATGGCCTGGCTTCGGGCCTCGCAGGTCTCGCGGGAAAGGCCGAGGTCCCAATCCTGGTCGTTCAGGACGCGGGGGGTCATGTCGACCACCACCGCGCCTTCGAACCGGCCCGAAGCCGGACCCGCAAGCACGCGCCAAAGCACCGCCGCCCCGAGCGACCAGCCTATTCCAACCGCGCCCTCCAGCTCGAGGGTTCGGGCAAGGCTCGCCACGTCGTCGGCAAGGATGCCGATGGTCGGCGGCACCGGCCCGGCCGGCGAGCGGCCGTGGCCGCGAAGATCGACGGCGATCACTCGAAAGCCGTCGGCCAGCCCGCGCTGACGCTCGAAGAAACCCGAATCGGCCATCAACCCGTGCAGGAGCAGGAGCGGACGGCCCCCGCCCTCGTCCGAATAGGCGATTCGAGCGCCGTCCGATGCCGTGAAATGCCTCAACCCCTCTCCCCTGTCCGCGCTCGCTCCTTCCCGGAGTCTTGATGCGGCCCGAGGGCAGTCATGCTTCAAACTGAAACATGAGTCAATGTTCAAGTTTGCGGCTGGAGGCGTCTTACCACGGGCTCGGCTCCGGGCATGGGGCCGGGCCGCGACTGCCTTATAAGGGAGGCTCCTTATAAGGCAGGTAGTTTCCGGATATGGGGCGGCGGCAGGCCGGAAGGCTTCGGTCCATTACCGGCGGCGCCGCTCCTATGATTTGGCGGTGCGCCCCGCTACAGCGCGGTCCATGACTCCCGCCGCAATCTCGATCGTCGACCTCGAAAAGACCTATGCCGGCGGCAAGCGGGCGCTCGAAGGGGTCAGCCTCGACGTTCCGCAGGGGGAGATTTTCGGGCTGCTCGGCCCGAACGGCGCCGGCAAGTCGACCCTGATCAACATCCTCGCGGGGCTGGTCAACAAGAGCGGCGGGAAAGTCACCATCTGGGGCTTCGACATCGACAGGCATCCGCGCAACGCCAAGGCGTCGATCGGGATCGTCCCCCAGGAGCTGGTCTTCGACCCCTTCTTCACCCCTCGCGAGACGCTCGAGATCACCGCCGGCCTGTACGGCGTTCCAAAGGAAAGGCGGCGGACCCAGGACCTGCTGCGGGCCGTCCGGCTCGAGGACAAGGCCGAGGCCTATTCGCGAACCCTTTCGGGCGGAATGAAGCGGCGGCTGCTGGTCGCCAAGGCGATGGTCCATTCCCCGCCCATCCTCGTCCTCGACGAGCCGACCGCCGGGGTCGATATCGAGCTTCGCCAGCAGCTCTGGGCCTATGTCCGCCAGCTCAACGCCGAGGGCGTGACGATCGTCCTCACCACCCATTATCTCGAGGAAGCCGAAAATCTCTGCGACCGGATCGCGATCATCAACCACGGCCGGCTCATCGCCAACGAGACGACCCGGACCCTCGTCGGAATGGCCCAGGAGAAGGCCGTGGAGGTGACGGTCGACCGCGACATCGCGGCGCTCCCCGACGCGACCTGCTTCGAGAAGATCGACCTGCTCGGCGAGCGCACCCTCGCCATCACCTACCGCAAGGACAAGGTGAATGCCGGCGAGGTGCTGGCCGCGCTTCAGCGCGACGGCCTCGGAATCGTCGATGTCTCGACCCGCGAGGCTGACTTGGAGGACGTGTTCCTCAACCTCACCCGTGCGTCGGACTCGGCGGGGTGACCCACGATTTCGACGTCGTCGTGATCGGC
>DASVUW010000177.1:0-3482 GCA_036386845.1 Allosphingosinicella sp.
GGTGGGGCCCCACGGTGGTAGCGGCGGAGAGGTGGGCCCCCTCCACCAGCCTTCGGCTGGTCCCCCTCCCCGTCCCGGGGAGGATCGATAAAGCAGGAGCCCCCATGACCACCACCGATCCCATCGTCATCCTCTCCTACGCCCGGACGCCGATGGGCAGCTTCCAGGGCGCCCTCGCCGGCGCCAGCGCCACCGAGCTCGGAGCCGCGGCAGTCCGAGCCGCTGTCGAGCGCGCCGGGATTTCCGGAGAGGAAGTCGACAAGATCTTCATGGGCTGCGTCCTCCCGGCCGGCCTCGGCCAGGCCCCCGCCCGCCAGGCGGCGCTGGGCGCCGGCCTCCCCCGCTCGGTCGAGGCGACCACCGTCAACAAGGTCTGCGGCTCGGGGATGCAGGCGGCGATGTTCGCCCACGACATGCTGGCCGCCGGTTCGGCCGACCTCATCGTCGCCGGCGGAATGGAGTCGATGTCCAACTCCCCTTATCTGATGAAGAAGCACCGCTCCGGCGCCCGCATCGGGCACGATACGGTCTACGATCATATGATGCTCGACGGCCTCGAGGATGCCTATGATTCGGGCCGGGCCATGGGCACCTTCGCCGAGGATTCGGCCCGCGAATATCAGTTCACGCGGGACCAGCAGGACGAATATGCGATCGAGTCGCTTCGCCGGGCGACCGAAGCCATCAGGGGCGGCGCCTTCGACCGGGAGACCACCCTGGTCACCGTCAAGACCCGCAAGGGCGAGGACGTCGTCACCTGCGACGAGCAGCCCGGCAAGTCCAACCCGGAGAAGATCCCGGGCCTGAAGCCCGCCTTCGCGAAGGACGGCACCATCACCGCCGCCAACGCTTCGTCCATCTCCGACGGCGCGGCAGCGCTCGTCCTCACGCGTCAGAGCGTCGCCGACCGTCTCGGAGTGAAGCCCGTCGCCCGGATCGTCGCCCACGCCGCCCATGCGCAGGCGCCCAACCTCTTCACCACAGCCCCGGTCCCCGCCGTCCGCAAGGCGCTCGAGAAAGCCGGCTGGAGCGTCGGCGACGTCGATCTGTGGGAAGTGAACGAGGCCTTCGCCTGCGTCGCCATGATCGCCATGCGCGACCTCGCAATCCCCCGCGAGCAGCTCAACGTCCACGGCGGAGCCACGGCGCTCGGCCACCCGATCGGGGCCTCGGGGGCTCGCCTGCTGGCGACGCTGCTCAGCGCGCTCGAAACCCACGGTCAAAAACGTGGCCTCGCAACTTTGTGCATCGGCGGCGGGGAAGCGACGGCGATGGCGGTCGAGCTGGTCGGCTGACGAGGACATTCGGGGCCGGGGCTGCCTCGACCGCCCCGATCTTTCGTTCGGCGTGCGCGAGGTTCGAGGCCTTCGCGGCGCGCGCCACGCCCCCTTCAGCTGTCGGGCGTGGATGGAGCGGCACCTGTGAATGCCGCTTCATCCACCATTCCTCAGCAGGGCGAGAAGCTACAGCCGCGGTAGGTGGAATTGCGGATGTCGCGCCCGACGGAGCCGTGGCCCCAAAGATGATCCCCAGCCGTGCTGCCCTGGGCATCGCCGACGTACATGGCGGCCGAGTAGACGTCGGGGCCATAGGGATCGCTCTCGTCGTTGGTGGAAGGCTGGATCTCCTGCGCCGTCCTGAACCACGCTTGCATCAGCGTCATGCCGGACCGGGCATAGCTGGCGAGGCGCCGGCCTTCTTCCTCATTGTCGAATGTGACGGCGGCGTAGCCCATGAGCAGATGCAGGCCGTCGAACGCCTGCCGCCACCTGTCGAACACATTGCCGCCCCCGTTGATGACATCGTCCTGAAGCGGTCCGCAGGCCGCTACCACGGCCCATTCCAGATTCTCCTGCCCCCAGAAATCGGACGGCATGTTCGGAGATGTCCCCACCTCGGAAAAATCGATCCAGTCGGAGGCATCGTTCGTCGCCAGCATCCAGCCGTCGGGGCTGGCATGGCCGGTGTAGAAGACGAAGTCCACGTCATCGACATAGTCATCGTCATTGGCGAGCCAATCGGACTTCCACGCGTTTTCGTTGCCCCAGTTGAAGCGCCTCTCCCAACCTTCCGCCTTCAGCTCGTCGACGAAGCCCTGGGCATTGGCCTGGCTGCCGCCGAGCCCGCCGAACTCGCCGATCCACGACGCTCCGAACGAGCGCCTGCGCAGCGCTTCCAGCAGGATCCTGAGCAGCTCCTTCGAAAGGAACGGCTTGATGAAGAACCGTCCCTGCGCCGTCCTGACGAGCACGTCTTCGGGCTTGATGCCATGGCGCGCCAAGACGGTGCTGCTGAACGTCAGGTCGCCCGGGAGCGGCTTGCCCGGCTCGAAGCCGCCGGCGAACTTGCCGGCAATCTCCCTGGCCTTGCGGCGGCGTGTCTGTCTCGTCTCGGGCCGGCTCACCATGCCGATATCCGTGGCCGGGACGAGCCTCACCCTGGACGGCACCCATTTCTGCCCGTCGTGGACGTCGCCGTGGACCGCGTAGACCGGGAACATCAGTTCCTGGGAGACGAAGGACGGCGCAGCATAATAGCCAAGCTGCGTCGAGCGGATCCGGAGCCGATCCGACGCCTTGATCCCCACGGCTTCGAGGGCCGCTTCGGGACGCATGACCTCCCGTTCGTCAACCGATTCGGCCTCGCGCCACGCGCCGGACATACCGACGACCTGGCCGCCGTCGCCTATCGTGGCCGTGAATTTGCCGCCTCCGCCGAACAGGGGCAGCGCATTCGCGCCCGCGACCTTGACGCTGACCTGCTCGGAATAGACGGCTTCCGTTCGCATGGCCGAGCGCTTGCCGTCGGCTTCGGTCACGACCTGGCCGTAGCGCACCTTGCGGTTGTCCAGCCGGAAGGGCTTGCTGAGCTCCGGCGTCAGCCGGGCTTGCTTAAGCGCTGCTTGCGCCAACTCTGCTACCGCACGCTTGTCGGGGGCCTTAATCGGCTCGGCGCGCCACAGACGGCTCATGTCGCCCGACCATACCCCTCCCCTTCCCGCATCGACGTCGACGACGACGTCGGGGCCCCTGACCTCGGTCTTGGCGCCGCGGCTCGTGGTGATCGTATCCCTGCCGCCGAGGATGCTTCTCGACAGCGTATCGACGTCGATGTCCGTCGATCGACGGGCGAACATACTGAAAATGGGTAATGCCGGCATGTCGACCTCCATCGCTTGCGCTTGTAGGAACGCGACAGGAGTCTTGGTGAGCGCCGAGCCAGGCAACGGACATGTGGTTCAATGATCAAACAGCGGAATGGCTTTCCGCCATCTCCGGTACCGGCGACACTACGCTGAGGCTCGCTGCGGAATATCGGAGTTTTGTTGCAGTCGCAGCAAGCCTTAGTTGGTCCGAATCGGATGAAGTAGGCCAGTTGGGCCGGAGCAGCCTCCTCGGCGCCGACACCGTCGCCTACCAGCCGTTGCACCGCACCCAGGTCGCGATCACCTCGGTCCCGCCCTCCACGACATGATAGCGTTC
>DASVUW010000178.1:0-4978 GCA_036386845.1 Allosphingosinicella sp.
AGGCCGCGCCTTCGTCCATATTCGAGCGCGCGAGCCGCAGGGCTTTGCCGGCGATCCCATTTGCTTACCATTTAGAGGGTGATCCGGCTTCCGCGGCGCGCGCGTGGAGTGAAGTTAATGACAATGCGCATGCTGATCGACGCGCGCCACCAGGAAGAAACCCGGGTGGCCGTGGTCAAGGGAAACCGGATCGAGGAATTTGATTTCGAATCCGCCGAGCACAAGCAGCTCAAGGGGACTATCTATCTAGCCAAGGTCACCCGGGTCGAGCCGTCGCTCCAGGCGGCGTTCGTCGACTATGGCGGCAACCGGCACGGCTTCCTGGCCTTCTCCGAGATCCACCCCGATTATTACCAGATCCCCCGCGAGGACCGCGAGGCCCTGCTCCGCGAGGAAGCCGAGCATGCCGCCGAGGAGGAGCGCCTTCGCGCCGCCGAGGACGCGCGCTACGAGGATCGCGACGACGACGACCACGGCCGCGATTTCGTAGAGCGCGATTTCGTCGACGGCGGCGACGCGAACGGTTGGGTCGAGTCCGACGGCGAGACCGAGGGTCGCGACGAGGACGCGCCGACCCCGCCGGAATCCGCGGCCAGCGCTCCCGAGGAGAATGCCGCCGACGAGCTTCGCCGCAAGCGCCAGAATTTGCGGCGGCGGTACAAGATCCAGGACGTCATCCGGCGCCGACAGGTGCTGTTGGTGCAGGTCGTCAAGGAGGAGCGCGGCAACAAGGGCGCGGCTCTCACCACCTATCTGAGCCTGGCCGGCCGTTATTGCGTGCTGATGCCCAACACGTCGCACGGCGGCGGAATCAGCCGCAAGATCTCCAACGGGGCCGACCGGAAGCGCCTCAAGCAGATCATGTCGGACCTCAGCCTGCCGGGCAGCATGAGCTGCATCGTCCGCACCGCCGGCCTCAGCCGGACCAAGACCGAGATCAAGCGCGACTTCGACTATCTCGCCCGACTCTGGGACGAGATCCGCGAACGCACCCTCGGAAGCTCGGCCCCTGCGCTCATCTACGGCGACAGCGACCTCATCAAGCGCGCCATCCGGGACATATACAATCGCGACATCGACGAAGTGATCGTCGAGGGCGAGGAAGGCTATCGCGCCGCCCGGTCCTTCATGAAGCTTCTCATGCCGAGCCATGTGAAGCGCGTTCAGAACTACGTGGACACAGTGCCGCTCTTCCAGCGCTACGGCGCGGAGGACCAGCTCGCGGCGATGTACCAGCCCGTCGTCCAGCTCAAATCCGGCGGCTATCTCGTGATCAACCCGACCGAGGCCCTGGTGTCGATCGACATCAACTCCGGCCGGTCGACGCGCGAGCACAATATCGAGCAGACGGCCTACGCGACCAATATCGAAGCCGCGAACGAGATCGCCCGCCAGCTTCGGCTTCGCGACATGGCGGGCCTCGTCGTCATCGACTTCATCGACATGGAATCGAACGGCCACATCCGCAAGGTCGAGAAGGCGATGAAGGAGGCGCTGAAGAACGACCGCGCCCGGATCCAGGTCGGCCGGATCTCGTCCTTCGGACTGATGGAGATGAGCCGCCAGCGGCTCCGCACCGGAGTGCTCGAGGCGTCGACCCGCCCCTGCCCCCATTGCGAGGGCAGCGGATTGATGCGCACCGCCTCGTCGGCGGGCCTGTCCGCCCTTCGAATGCTCGAGGAGGAGGCGGCTCGCGGCCGGGGCAGCCGGATCGTGCTCCGCGCCGGGCGCGAAGCCGCGGTCTACGTGCTCAACCGCAAACGGGGCGAGATCGGAGAGATCGAATCCCGTTACGGAGTCCTCATCGAGGTCCTGATCGAGGAGTCGTTCGAAGGCGCCAAGATGGCGGTCGAGTCCTTCGGCCCGCCGCCGGCCGTCCGCCCACGCATCGAGCGCGTCGCCGAACCCGAGATCGACGAGGAGGAACTCGCGGACGATGTCGCGGAGGACGAGGACGAAGCCGAGGAACCCGGGGAATCCGAGCAGGAGGAGGCCCGGCCTCGGCGTCCCGAGAACCGCGAGCAGCGCGAAAGTCGCGAGGATAGCGAAGAGCGCGGGCGCAAGCGCCGGCGGCGTCGCGGTCGTCGCGGCGGGCGCCGGAGGGAGGGCGAGGAAGGCGGTGAGCATGGCTCATCCGAGCAGGAGGAAGTCGGCCCGGAGATAGTGCCGGCCCCGGAATCCGAGTTGCCCGAGCGGCAGTATGCGCCCCAGCCGGAAGCCACGGACGAGGTCGAGCCCGCTCCCGAGGCGCCTGCCGAGGGGGAGGAAAAGCCGAAAGGCCGCCGCCGCCCCCGCGCCCGCCGCAAGGACGAGGCGCCGGCCCCCGCGATCGAAGCCGCTCCCGAGCCCGAAGCTGCCGAAGCTCCGGCGGCCGAAGCGGAGCCGGCTCCGATAGCCGAAGCCGCACCGGCGGCCGAGGAGGAAAAGCCCGTCAAGCCGAAGCGCACCCGCCGCAAGAAGGCGGCGGAACCCGAGGCTCTCGCGGAATCTGCTGCCGAAGCTCCGGCGCCCGAGGCCGCCAACGACCGCGAAGGCGCGCCGGGGGAAGCGCCGGCCGAGCCTGCCGAAGCCGAAGCCGAGGCTGAAGCCGATGCGGGCGAACCGCGGCGCGGATGGTGGCAGCGGACTTTCGGGGCCTGACGGACGAACTGAGGATCCGGGCATGGGCGCGCTTGCTGAGGCGGGGGCGCTCATGTCAGGTTCAGGCCCGCGAAGGGATAGGAATCGCATGGCTGAAGCTACGGTTACGCTGAAAAGGTGGAGCGCCTCCGTCGCCCGCCTCGCATTCCTCCTGATCCTGAGCTTCGGGCTTTCGGCGCGGCCGGCGGCGGCGCAGTCGATCCTTCGCGACGCCGAGACCGAGGCGCTGTTCAGGGACATGTCGCGCCCGATCGTCGAGGCGGCCGGGCTGAGATATGAAGACGTCCAGATCGTCCTCATCCACGACCGGTCGATCAACGCGTTCGTGGCCGGCGGCCAGATCGTCTACATTCACTCCGGACTTATCGCAGCGGCCGACGACGCCAACGAGGTCCAGGGCGTCATCGCCCACGAGGTCGGCCACATCACCGGCGGCCACGTCATCCGGATCCAGGAGGGCATCAAGGTGGCCACCGGGATCATGCTTCTCTCGCTGGTCCTCGGCGCCGCGGCGATGGCCGCGGGCGCCGGCGAGGCGGGCATGGCGGCCATGGCCGCGGGGCAGCAGGCGGCGATGGGCAAGTTCCTGGCCTTCAGCCGGACCCAGGAATCGTCGGCCGACGCCGCCGCGGCCGGCTTCCTCGCCAAGTCGCAGACCAACGGCAGGGGCCTGATCACCTTCTTCAAGAAGCTTCAGAACCAGGAGTTCCGCTACGCCATCCCCCAGGACAACGGCTATATGCGCACCCACCCGCTGACCGGGGAGCGAATGGCCGCCCTAGAGCAGTCGGTGAAGAGCGCGCCCGGCTGGGGCCGGGCCACCGACCCGAAGATCGAGGCCCGATTCCAGCGCGTCAAGGCGAAGCTCCAGGGCTATGTCGAGGACCCGATCCGAACCCGGGTCGTCTATCCCGAGAGCAACAAGAGCGTGCCCGCCCGCTACGCCCGCGCTTATGCCTGGCACAAAAGCGCCTATCCGGACCGCGCCTTGGCCGAGGCGGAGAGCCTGCTCGCCGAAGCGCCGAACGACCCCTATTTCCTCGAGCTCAAAGGCCAGATCCTGCTCGAATCCGGCCGGCCAACCGAAGCCCTCGAATCGCTGCGCCATTCCGTCAAATATGCACCCGACCAGCCGCTCATCTCGGCCCTGCTCGGCCACGCGCTCATCGCCACCGAGCGGCCCGACCATTATGAAGAGGCGAAGCGAGTCCTGAGGGCGGCGATCGGCCGGGACAATTCGAATCCCTTCGCCTGGTACCAGCTCGGAATCGTCTACGACCGCGAAGGCGATCCCGGCCGAGCCGCGCTGGCGACGGCCGAGCGCTACAACCTTCAAGGCGAGCCACGCCTGGCGCTGGTCAACGCCGAGCAGGCGCTGAAGACCGTCCCCTCCGGAACGCCGGACTGGCTGCGCGCCCAGGACATCGCCATGGTTTCCCGCACTGAAGTGGCAAAGAAGAAAAAGAATCGTGACAACTGAAGGGGCTGAGGCCCGAAGAGGCTTCGGAAGCTGGAAAACCGCGCTCGCGACCGGACTGCTGGGAGCGGTCGTCGGCGGCGGCGCGGTCGCCTATGCGTCGCGCGAATCGGTCCGGGACTATCTCCTCGCCAACCCCGAGGTGCTCCCTGAGGCGATGGACCGGCTCCGGGACCGCCAGGCGGCGCAGGTCGTCTCCGCGAACCGATCTTCGATCGAAACCCCCTTCGCCGGAGCCTGGGCGGGGGCCGCGGACGGCGACGTCGTGCTCGTCGAGTTCTTCGATTATGCCTGCGGCTATTGCCGGAAGAGCAATTCCGACATCGATCGGCTGCTCAGCGAGGATCCGAAGCTTAAGGTGGTCTGGCGCGAATGGCCGGTGCTCGGCCCCGACAGCGAGGCTGCAGCCCGAGCGAGCCTGGCCGCCGCCCAGGCGGGACGCTTCAAGCCTTTCTACGACACGTTGTTCGCCGCCGGACGGCCGACCCCCGAGGCGCTGGCCAAGGCGCGCGCGGCCGTCGGGCTGAGCGGCGACGTCCCCGCGGCGGCCGCGGACCGCGAGCTCGAGCGAAACTTCCAGCTCGCGCGCAGCCTCGAGGCCAGCGGGACTCCGACTTTCGTCGTCGGCGACCAGATCCTCCAGGGCGCCGTCGGCTACGAAACGCTTCGCGACGCGATCAAGGAAGCCCGGTCGAAGAAGGGATAAGTCCTCCCCGGCGCCGAAGGCGATGGGGAGGGGGACCATGCGGAGCATGGTGGAGGGGTAGCCGGCGCTGCATTCCGAGGATCTTTCGGGAACCTCCGACTCCGAGCCATCTACCCCTCCACCACCCTTCGGGTGGTCCCCCTCCCCACCGCTCC
>DASVUW010000179.1:0-1775 GCA_036386845.1 Allosphingosinicella sp.
AAGGTGTGGGGATGCAACTCCTACCGCCCCTGACCCGTGACCGGCGAGCGCCGTCCAGAGAGCTGCCGGCCGGCAAGCACCTCCCTTACGCTCGCCACCTCGACGATCATACGATCGAGACCCGCGACGGCCTGCTGATCCAGGTCCTGCAGATGCGCGGCCTGCTCTTCGAGACCGCCGACACGGAAGAGATCAATTATCGCAAGCGGCTGCGCGATGCGATGCTTCAGTCGATCGGATCCTCGCGCTACGCCCTCTATCATCACGTGGTCAGGCGTCGGATCGACGTCGGCCTGTCGGAAGGGCACCCCGATCCCTTTTCGCGCCAGCTCGATGCGGCCTGGCGCCGCCGCCTCGACGGCAAGCGCCTCTATATAAACGAGCTCTTCCTGACTCTCGTCCGGCGTCCGCTTCAGGGCCGGATCGGCCGGCTCGACCGGATCCGCGAACGGCTGGGCCGAGCCTCGGCGGCCCCGGACTCGGGTTCCGCCTACGAACGCAACCAGCTCGGACAGGCTCGAGACGCCCTGATGGCGGCCCTGGGAAGCTACGAGCCGCGCCTGCTCGGAGTGTACGAGACCCCGCACGGCCCCTGCTCCGAGCCGCTCGAATTCCTCTCAATGCTTTACAATGGCGAGATGCGGCCCGTGCTCCTGCCGCTGCAGGACCTCGGCGACTATCTGCCGTACCGTCGGATCAGCTTCGGCCAGGAGACGGTAGAGCTCGGCCCGGCGGGCCCGACCCCGCGAAGCTTCATGGGCATGGTGTCGATCAAGGACTATCCGGGGCAGACCGTCGCCGGGATGCTCGACGAGCTGCTTCGGCTTCCGTTCGAGCTCACCGTCTCCCAGTCCTTCGGTTTCGTCGAGCGACAGGCCGCGCTATCGACCATGAACCTCTCTCTGAGGCGGATGCGATCGGCCGAGGACGAGGCGGTAAGCCTTCGCGCCGAGCTTTCCAACGCCAAGGACGAGGTCGCCGCCGGCCGGGCGGGCTTCGGCGAGCATCACATGACGATAGCCGTTCGCGCCGACACGCCCGCGGCGGTCGCCGAGGGGGTCGCCGAGGTGCAGGCTTCGCTGGCCGACCTCGGGATCATCTCGGTCCGCGAAGAGATCGCGCTCGAGCCCGCCTTCTGGGCGCAGTTTCCGGGCAATTTTAAATATATCGCCCGCCGCGGCCTGATCTCGACCGGGAATTTCGCCGGGCTCGCCAGCGGCCATAATTTCGCGCTCGGACGCGCCCAGGGCAATCACTGGGGCGAAGCGGTGACCCTGCTCGAGACGACCGCCGCAGGGCCCTATTATTTCAATTTCCACCAGGGCGACCTCGGCAATTTCACCGTCATCGGACCGTCCGGCTCGGGCAAGACCGTGGTCCTGAACTTCCTGCTCGCCCAGGCGCGCAAGTTCAGGCCGCGGATCATCTTCTTCGACAAGGACCGGGGCGCGGAGCTTTTCATCCGGGCGATCGGGGGCCGTTACGACCTGCTTCGTCCGGGCGCGCCTTCGGGCCTCAATCCGCTCCAGCTCCCGGACACGCCGGTCAACCGCCAGTTCCTGATCGACTGGGTGGCCCTTCTCGCCGGCGGCGCCGACATCGACGAGGTGGCGCGCATCAAGGACGCGGTCGACGCCAATTTCCAGCAGCCCGAGGACCATCGCCGGCTTCGGCACCTGGCGGAGCTGTTCCGGGGCGGACATCGCCCGACCGCGAGCGACCTCTGGTCTCGGCTGCGGCCCTGGTGGGGCGACGGCGAACGCGCCTGGCTGTTC
>DASVUW010000180.1:0-3379 GCA_036386845.1 Allosphingosinicella sp.
CCCACACCTTGTGATTCTTCACGCGCGGGCACCGGGAGACTCGTGTCAGCCACAGATCGAAGAAGCGCGGCTCGCGCAGGCACAGGAGCACCCCGACGACGTGGATGAGGAGCGCCGCCACGATCGCCCAGATCGACTTGAAGATCAGGAACAGCTCGGTGGCGACGACCGCGTTCGCGATGAAATAGGAATAGGTGACTCCCGCGAACATCTGCGGGCGCGTCAGGGCAACGAACAGCCGGTCATGCTCGAGCCCGTCCACGCCTCAGTTACCGAGGCTGGACGTGGACTGGATCCCGGCGACGATGCTCGCCGCGCCAAAGAGGATGAAGCAGCCGAGAATGACGGTCGCGCCGTAGCGCCAGTTGATCCGGCCGGTCAGCATCATGAAGCCGACCGAGGCAACGGCGATCACCGCAACGACGGTCGCCACCGTGCCGAGCAGTGTCCCCTGAAGCCAGCGGACCGCCGACACGACCACCCCGGAGCCTGCAGGGTCCGCGCCCGAATAGGAATCCTGTGCCATAGCCGCGGAAGACCAGACCATCAGGCCCGCCGCCAAAGCCGCGCCCAACCAACGCCGTAATTCGCTCACCCCAGCACTCCCCACTCCTGTCGAATCGCAGGCATCCCTGCTGCGGATATTGGACTGTTGTCAGAGACTTGCCAATAGTCGACGCCATTGGGGATCAAATGCCCGCGCCGCCGGACCTTACGCGGTGAGACGCTTCGCAGGAAGACCCTTATGAAAAACGGCGCGCCGCTCGACCCGGCCGCTCATGCCGGAGGAGGCCGGGCGATCGGACAACAACTAATGCTAAAGGTAAAGTTAGTCCGGTTACGACGCGCAGCCCTTCGCAGTCATATGGTTCGCCATATTGGTTTATTGCCGCGAGTCGTGATCGGACGCCCGTCAGCGAGCGCGCCGGCGTGGCTGGCTCGTAGATCGTTCGTCCGCGGGGCCGGTGAGCGCCGGGAAGCCAGACCTGCACACCGTGCTCTACCGTCCGCGCAGTCCAAGCCGTCGTGTCGCCGCGACGAGCGGATAGAGGAACCACAGCGGCCGCGGCAGCGGCACTGCGACCCGGTCCCCGGGGTTGATCATCCGGCGGCGAAGCTCGGCAAATTTGAACCTGAGGCCGCGCCGGAGGGCGAATTGCATGAAGTGGAGCGTGCCGGTCCCGAGAAGCCTTTCGT
This sequence comes from Allosphingosinicella sp., assembly GCA_036386845.1. GTDB lineage: Bacteria > Pseudomonadota > Alphaproteobacteria > Sphingomonadales > Sphingomonadaceae > Allosphingosinicella. The sequence goes on from DASVUW010000180.1 coordinate 1,198, forward strand.
TAAGCTCGGCGGTAAGGGTGCGGCCGGCGAGCTTGCGCAGGGCAATTGCAAGGAGCCAGCGGTTGACTGCGTCGGAACGGAGCTCGGCGGCCAAAGCGGGCGGCACCGGCGTCGCAAGCAGCCGCTCGCACAGCAAAAGCGCCTGGGCAGCGGAACGCCCGCCTCCCATCTCCTGCGAACGGCGATAGAGGCGCTCGATCTCCTCGGGCGGGCAGCGGCCGAGCAACGCTCCGACGTCGGCGATCCATTTGAGTCGGAACCAGGCGCTCGAAGCGCCGTGAGCGCAAAGATAGGCGAAGAGCTCATCGTTGCATAAAGTCGTCAGGAAGCGCCCTTTCGAGACTTCGACCCGTTGGGTTGGCGAACCGAGGCCCACGTCGGGAAGGAGCAGGGGGTTGTCGTTGAGCTTCGAGTGAAGCTCGACGGTCAGCCTGCTGCCGGGCGCGGTCCATACCGATTCCTTCCAGTGCCGGTGCCACAGGCCGAGACGCTCCCGCCCTTTGGGCCCTTGGGGAAGGGTGAGGCGGTATCCGGCCTCCTCGAGCGCCGCGGCGGCCGGTTCGAGCGAGTCGACGGAGACCAAAAGGTCGATGTCCCAGCCCATTTTTGGTCCGATCGAACCGTAGACGAGCACGCCCAAGGTGATCCCCTTGACGAACAGGTGGCGGACCTGGGCGCGTTCCAGCAGGCCGGTCAGGCGCAGCGATTCGGCCGTCAGGACAAGGTTTTGCCGCGCAATCCGGTCCGCCGCCGCCCGGAGGCGCTCGCGAACCTCGGCGCCGACGGGCACACCCGACTCCCGCAGGGCGTTCCAGACCAGACCTTCGACCCGATGGCGTTGCGCGATCCGCGCCACCAGATCCCAGTCCGCCTGAGCGGCGGCGGCCAGCAGCACCTGGTCGCGCTCCGGCGAGGGCGGCCAACGGCAGCAGGCGGCGACGAGTTCGAATTCACGGGGCAGGTGCACGCCGGGGGTCTGCTTTCGCTGGGGACAGCGTCTCCTAGGCGATGACTCGGCGCGTCAACAAGAGTTGCCACGTTCTCGGGACATCCTGTAACGCCGGAGCCATGGCCCATCCCGACACCAGACCGCGCTCCGGGCGGCCGAGCATTGCCGACGCACCGATGCTTGCCGAAGCGCTGGCCGCTCTGACGCTGGCGTCCCTGGCCATAGCCTTCCTGCCGTTCCGCAGGGTCGCCGCGGCAGCTTCGGCTGCCGGCGGCAGGCCCGCTCGCGCCGATCCCGAGGCCGTCCGTCGCGCCCGTTCGGCGGTGACGGGCTGGTCACGCCGGGTGCCCTGGCGAACCGTCTGCTTCCAGAAGGGACTTGCCGTGCACTGGATGCTCCGGCGGCGCGGCATCCCTTCCGTGCTCCTCTACGGCGCCCGGCGCGAGGGCGACGGGCTCGCCGCTCATGTCTGGGTCGACGTCGACGGCGAGACCGTGATCGGCGGCGAGGAAGCTGTGGGCTATGCTTGCCTCGCGCGCTTCCCGCCCGAAGCCGCCTGACCCGGCGGAGGGTTACAGGGCGCGCGCCAATCCCTTGACCGTGCAGGTTTTCCTAGTCTCGCATGATTAACGTGGGTAAGGGACCGGGGGCAGAGGGTTCCGAACAGACGATGCTGGGGTTGAATAAGGGAGCGCTGGTCTGCGCGCTGTCGCTCGTCACGGGCGCGACGACCCTTGCCCAGGTGCCGTCCACGAGCTCGCCCACGACGAGCACTCCACCTCCGCCGACCCCGACACCGCCTTACATTCCGGAGCCCGCGCCGGCGCCGCTCCCGTCTCACATCACCCCGACCCCTTCCTCGCCGGTGCCGCGGCCCCCTTCCAGCCTTCGGCAGAGCCCCTCGATCGCGCCGGCGGGGGCGCTCCCCCGAACGGGTCCGCCGACCCTGCCCGGCCCGACCCAGGATCCGCTCAACATCGATCCGGGCAAGGACCCGATCCTCCAGCTCGCCCGAAGCCAGGCTTCCCCCGAGATGTTCCGATCGGTGGTTGCGACCGCGGTGCAGAGGCATCCCGCGACTCAGGAAGCTCGGGCGACCAGCGCCGAGGCGGGCGCCGTCGTCGACGAGGCCCGGGAAAGGCGACAGCCGTCGATCGACCTCAGCGTCTCGTCCTACCGTGTGATCTCGCGCGAATTTTCCAACGACCCGCAGAACATCATCGAGCGCTCGCG
>DASVUW010000181.1:0-5039 GCA_036386845.1 Allosphingosinicella sp.
AGCAAGACCTATCACCTGGACAGATGGATTTGATCGATCTTTTATCTCTCCTGCCGCTGATCTGTCGAGCCTATCTCCTCGTCAACGACGCATGGAGACTGCAATGACTACCCTAGCCGCAACCGCCAACGTGCCCACCGCCAGCGCCAGCCGCTACCTGCAGCAGCTGTGCAAGCACTGGGCGCACAATCTTGCCGTTACGTTCAATGCCGAAGAGGGCCGGATCGTGTTTCCGAAGGACGCGCGCGGCCTGAACTTCCCGGGAGACGGCACGATCACGCTCAGGGCGAATGAGACCGGGCTGGAGGTGCTCGTGGGTGCGTCTGCGCCGGAGCAGCTTGAAGGCCTCAAGGGCGCCGTCGCCAGCCACCTCGACCGGTTCGCGTTCCGCGAAGCCCCCCTTGCTTTCAACTGGCGCTGAGCCGCCACCCGAACTTCGGAGAACTTCGATGAACACTCGTTTGCCGACCTACTTCATCAGCCACGGCGGCGGCCCATGGCCTTATCTGGATGGGCCGTTCCGCCGCATGTTCGACCGGCTCGAGCAGTCGCTGTTCGACATCCGCCGCGAGCTTGGAGATGCACCGCGCGCGGTGCTGGCCATCTCAGGCCATTGGGAAGAGCATGGCTTCGCCATCTCCTCGGCCGAACGGCCCGGCATGGAATATGATTATTCCGGCTTTCCGCCGCACACCTACCAGATCAGGTACAAGGCGCCCGGCTCTCCGGAGCTTGCCGCCCGCGTGCAGCGGCTGCTCGGCGATGGCGGGATCGGCGCACGGCTCGACCCGGAGCGCGGCTTCGACCACGGCGTGTTCAGCATCATGAAGCCGCTCTATCCGGGCGAGGACATTCCTCTGGTCCAGCTGTCGATCGACCGGGGCTACGACCCCAAGCTGCACCTGAAGGTCGGCCGGCTGCTTGCGCCTTTGCGGGAGGAGGGCGTCCTGATCATCGGCAGCGGGCTCAGCTACCACAATCTGCGCGAGATGCGCGGCAACGAGGGCGCGGAGCCGTCGCGGCAGTTCGACGCCTGGCTTCAGGACACGCTCGCGGCCGCCCCGGCGGAGCGGACCGGGCGGCTTATCCGGTGGGAGCAGGCGCCGATGGCGCGCGCCGCTCACCCGCGGGAGGACCACCTCATCCCGCTGATGGCCGCCGTCGGCGCGGCCGAGGAGGAGCCCGTCGCCCTCGTCTATCACCAGAAGGATTTCGGCGGCGGCATCACCGCCTCCAGCTTCCGCTTCGGCGATGTGCCGAGCCACATTGCCAAATGACAGGAGAGAACGAAATGTCCAACCTCGACAGATGGGCGCCCCACGCGCTCGCCGCCCTGCGCATCATGACGGCGCTGCTGATGCTGCAGCACGCAACCATGAAGTTCTTCGCGTTTCCGGCTGCCATGCCCATGCCCGGGCCGCTGCCCGGCATCATCGTCGCCGCCGGCGCGATCGAGCTCGTGACGGGCGTGCTGATCGTGCTGGGCCTGTTCACGCGGCCGGCGGCCTTTCTCGCCTCAGGCACGATGGCTGCTGCCTATTTCATCGGGCACGCCACCCAGGGCTTCTGGCCGGTCCTGAACCAGGGCGAGACGGCGATCATGTTCTGCTTCGCCTTCTTCTACCTCATCTTCGCCGGGCCGGGCGCCTGGAGTCTGGACGCCCTGAGGGGCCGCGGGAAACAGGAAGGCTGAGGTTGCATCCCGCGATTTCCGAGCCGCTGCCGACTGATGTCCGGTGGCGGCCCGAGGCGCTAAGGCGTGCCGCTCTTCGCTTCTGCCGACCTGCGGCTTAGAAGAGCCGGCGCCTGCTTAGGGACGCTCCGGCACTGTCGAATGGTGTCCGCTTTGGGCACATGGCGGCGGTTGAGTAACCTCTCGGGAGCCACCTTACCCCCGCCCTGCCGCCTTCACCGAAAGCTCCGCCGACGAATAAGCCTCCTGCCTCGCCACGCTCCAGTAGCGAAGCTCGTCCAGCGCAATGGGCTGGCCGGTGGCGGCGCAGCGGACGTGGTCGCCGGGGGTGAGGATCCGGAAGGTCCCCGCCATGTAGTGGAGCCGCGCCTCGCGGTCCTTGTTCGACATCAGCATTTCGGTCTCGCTCGGTTCGGCTTCATGGCGCCTTCCCCCTAATCTATCGGACCCGCTCCGTCATTGCGAGCGAAGCGAAGCAATCCAGCCTGCGTTCCCGCCACGCGCCGAAGCTGGATTGCCGCGTCGCTGCGCTCCTCGCAATGACGAACCGACAACGTTCTACAGCAATTTCGGCTGCTCCACCGTGACCTTCGCGTAGGCCGGACGCCGCGCCTTCTCGGCCGCTGCCGGACCGGCGACCTCGGCGGCGACGTCGCCGTCGCGGAAGATCAGCTTCAGTCTCCGCGCCGAGCGCGCCGCCTCGGCGGAGATCAGGGTCTTGCCGTCCCGGTCCTCGACCCGGGCGTAGCCGCGCTCGAGCGGGCGGTTCGGATGGGCCAGCTCTGCGACCCGCCAGAGCGCGTCGAGCCGCTCGCGCGCCCGGTCGTGGGTCGCCTTGAGGAGGCCCGGGCGAAGCGCGCCGGCGGCCTGATTCAAGGCCGCCCGGGCATGGCTGAGCTCGGTCCGGAGGCCGCGCGGCAGCCGGTCGGCGAGATCGTCGAGCCGCTGCCTCTGCGGCGCGAGCAAGGCATCGCGCTCCGGCCAGCGGCGGAGGCTCGCCTCGAGCTGCTCCCCCGCCCGCTCGGCCGCCCGCCGCGCGCAGCGCTCGATCCGGTGGCCGAGCTCTCGGAGCTGGCCGAGCAGGTCGCCGCGCACCGGAACCGCCATCTCCGCCGCGGCGGTCGGGGTGGGCGCCCGGACGTCCGCGGCGAAGTCGCAGAGCGAGGTGTCGGTCTCGTGGCCGACGGCGGAGATTGTGGGGATGCCCGAGGCGGCGACCGCCCGGACCACCTCCTCCTCGTTGAACGCCCACAGATCCTCGATCGACCCGCCGCCCCGGGCGACGATGAGAAGGTCGGGGCGGCCGACGGGGCCGCCGTCGGGCAAGGCGTTGAAGCCGCGCACGGCCGCCGCGATCTGCGCCGCCGCGGTCTCTCCCTGGACCTGGACCGGCCAGACGATGACGTGGCAGGGGCAGCGGTCGGCGAGGCGGTGGAGGATGTCGCGGATCACCGCCCCGGTCGGCGAGGTGACGACTCCGATCACCCGCGGCTGGAACGGAAGCTTCTTCTTGCGTCCGGGGTCGAACAGCCCCTCTGCGGCCAAAGCGCGGCGACGCTTGTCGAGCAGCGCCATGAGCGCGCCCTGCCCCGCAAGCTCGAGCCGCTCGATCACGATCTGGTAGCGCGAACGGCCCGGATAGGTGGTGAGCTTGCCGGTGGCGACCACCTCGATCCCGTCCTCGGGGCGGAAGGGGAGCGAGGCGGCGGTCGCCTTCCACAGGACTCCGTCGATCACCGCCTTCTCGTCCTTGAGGCAGAGATAGCAATGGCCCGAGGCGGCGCGCTTCCAGCCGCTGATCTCGCCCCGCACCCGGACGAAGCCGAACGCGTCCTCGACCGTGCGCTTCAGCCGCATCGACAGCTCGGAGACGGAAAGGGCTGCCGCGTTGTCGCCCGGCCTTTCGGTTGCTAACAGCCCGGGGTCCTGAGGAGGGTCGTTACTGTCCATGAATGTCCTGCTGCTTGGCTCCGGCGGCCGCGAGCATGCGCTCGCCTGGAAGCTCGCGCAATCGGAACGCCTCGGCAAGCTGTTCGCCGCGCCGGGCAATCCCGGAATCGCCGAGCACGCCCAGATAGTGGCGATCGACCCCTCGGACCACCGGGCGACGGTCGATTTCTGCCTCAAGAATTCGATCGAGCTGATCGTCATCGGGCCCGAAGCGCCCCTGGTGGACGGCCTCGCCGACAACCTTCGGACGATGGGCTTTTGCGTCTTCGGCCCGAACCGGGTGCCGGCCCGGCTCGAAGGCTCCAAGGGCTTCACCAAGGACCTTTGCGCGCGGTACAACATCCCGACCGCCCGCTATGCCCGCGCCTCCGACAGGCTCGCCGCCGAGGCGGCTCTCGACGACTTCACCGCGCCGCTCGTGGTCAAGGCCGACGGCCTCGCCGCCGGCAAGGGCGTCGTCATCTGCGCGACCCGCGAGGAAGCCGAGGCGGCGCTCGCGACCATGTTCGACGGAAGCTTCGGGGCCGCGGGAAGCGCGATCGTCATCGAGGAATTCCTCGAAGGGGAGGAAGCGAGCTTCTTCGCGCTCACCGACGGAACGACCGTCCTTCCGTTCGGCTCGGCCCAGGATCACAAGAGGGTCGGCGACGGCGATACCGGGCCGAACACCGGCGGGATGGGCGCCTACAGCCCGGCCGCGGTCCTGACCCCGGAGCTCGAGGCGCGCGCGATGGACGAGATCGTCCGGCCGACCGTGGAGGCGCTGGCCGCCCAGGGCACGCCTTATTCGGGGATCCTCTACGCGGGGCTGATGCTGACCGAGGAGGGTCCCAAGCTGATCGAGTATAACGTGCGGTTCGGCGATCCCGAATGCCAGGTGCTGATGATGCGGCTCGAAAGCGACCTGCTGGAGCTGATGCACGCGGTGGCGCGCGGCCGCCTCGCCGAAGCCGATCCGCCGCTTTTCTCGGACCGGGCGGCGCTGACCGTCGTCATGGCGGCGAACGGCTATCCCGGCACCCCCGAGACGGGCGGCCGGATCGAGGGGCTCGACCGGGTGAACGGCGAAGGCGTCAGGGTCTTCCATGCCGGAACGGCTCTCGACGAAGGCCGGCTGGTGGCGCGCGGGGGCCGGGTCCTCAACGTGACTGCGGCCGGCGGATCGGTCGGCGAGGCCCGCGACCGGGCCTATGAAGCGGTCGGCCGGATCGGCTTCCCCTCCGGCTTCTGCCGAAGCGATATCGGCTGGCGCGAGATCGCGCGGGCCGCCCGGACCGGCTGATGGCGGCGAATCCCGACCTCGCCGCGATCGCCTCGGACCCGAACTGGCTTCCGAACCGCTACGACGAAAGCCAGGACCTGATCCATTTCGTCCGGCTGACCCGCGAGGAGCATC
>DASVUW010000182.1:0-5797 GCA_036386845.1 Allosphingosinicella sp.
CGACGAGTTGCCCGTGGCGCTCGCCAACGTCGAAGCTCAGGCGGGCCGCGCGCGCGATGCCGCGCGGGGAATCGCGCCGCTCGTCGGCGAAGTCGAAAGATCGGCCGGGGCCGCGGCGGCGCGCCTCGAGCAGACCGAGCAGGCGGTGGGCCGCCAAAGCGAAGCCGTCGAGGCCCTTCTCGCCAGGGTCGCCCAGGGAACGGCCGGCGCGGAGGAGCGGTTGCGCGCGCTGGGGGATGCGGCGGAGAATCTGAACCAGTCCGGCCAGCGTATCGCGTCCGAGACCGGCGCCTCGGTGGCCACCGTCCGAAGCGCGGCTGCGGCGTTGCTCGAAGATCTCGGCGCGGGCCAGCGACAGGCGGGCGATCTGATCGAAAGCGCCGGTCAGCTCGGAGCGGCGTTCGGCGGCGTGACCGGCGAGCTGCGCGAGACCCTTCCCGCAGCGCTCAGGACGGTTGAGGAGCAAGCCGGCCGTACACGCGAAGCGGCCGAGGCGATCGTTCCGATCGTCGGGGACATCGAGACCATGGCCGGCTCGGCCGCCGCCCGCCTTGGCGAGGGCGAAGCGGCTCTGGCCCGGCAGCAGGAGGCGATCGAAATTCTCCTGGTCCGGATCGGCGAAGGATCGGCGAGCGCCGAAGATCAATTGCGCGCCCTCGGCGCGGCCGCCGAGGAGGCTCGGGCGGCGGCTCAGAGGATCGCTGCCGATACCGGCCCGGAGCTGATCGAGGCCCTGCTCAGGGTCCGCGAAGCCGCCGGCCAGGCCTCGGAGCGCGCCCGCGAGGCGATTTCCGCCGCGATCCCCGCAAGCGCCGCGGCACTCGGCGAAGCGAGCCGCGAAGCGCTCGAACGGGCGGTGAGCGAGACGGTCGAGCGGCAGATGGCCGAGCTCTCCGCCGTCTCCGAGCGAGCGATCGAAACCGCCCGCCGCGCGTCCGAGCGCCTTACGCGTCAGATGCTCTCGCTCGGCGAGACCGCGGCCGCGATCGAGGCGCGAATCGACGAGGAGCGGGCGGAGCGGGAGGAGAAGGAAAGCGAGAATTTCTCGCGGCGGGTCGCACTCCTGATCGAATCGCTCAACTCGACCGCGATCGACGTCACCAAGATCCTGTCCAACGAAGTCACCGACAGCGCCTGGACCGCCTATCTGAAGGGCGACCGCGGAGTCTTCACCCGCCGCGCGGTCCGCCTCCTCGACCGCAACGACGCCCGCGAGATCGCCCGGCACTACGAGGAGGAGCCCGAATTCCGCGAGCAGGTGAACCGCTACATCCACGATTTCGAATCGATGCTCCGACGCATCCTCGCCGATCGGGACGGCTCCCCGCTGGGAGTCACCATCCTCTCCAGCGACATGGGCAAGCTCTACGTCGCCCTGGCCCAGGCGATCGAGCGGATCAGGTCTTGACCGTCCTCCCCATCGAAGATGGGGAGGGGGACCACACGAAGTGTGGTGGAGGGGTAAATGGCGCAGGTTTCGGCCGTCCCGCGCCAGAACCTCTGGGTGCAGGCGCAATTACCCCTCCACCAGGCTTCGCCTGGTCCCCCTCCCCACCGCTTCGCGGCAGGGAGCACGAGGCTCACCGCGCCCAGTCGAGCATGTCGACCGTCACCCAGCCGAACAGATAGTTCGCGTAGAACAGGCCGAAGGCCACGGCCGAGACGATCGTCGCCCGAAGCGCCGCGGTGCTTAAGCTGAACCGGTGGGGCGCGCTCTGGGCATGGCCGGCCGGAGTCTCCACCCCCTCCTCCTCCGGCGTCCGCACCCCGAAGGGAAGGACCAGGAACAGGCTCAGGGTCCAGAACAGGATATAGATCGCCAGGATCGATTGCAGCTTCACCAGTTCACACCCGGATGACGAGCACGTCCACCACCGGCTTCTTGCCGGTCCATTCGGTGGCGCAGCGGCGAACGGCCAGGCGGATCGCCTCGCGAAGCTTGTCCTCGCCAGCGGCCCCCTTCAGGGCAGCTTCCGACGCCGCATCCGCGGCTTCCTCAACGAAAGCTTCGCGGTCCTCCTCGACCGGAATGCCCTCAAGCGCGATCTGAACGTCGCCGACAAGGCGGTCACGGTCGTTGAGCGCAAGCGCGACCGTAATCGTGCCGAAGCTGGCGATCTTGCGCCGCTCGTTCATCGTCGGTCCGTCGGCCGCCAAAATGACGTCGCCATCGAGAATGAGGCGGCCCACCCTTTCCTCGCCCAGCTTCTTGGGACCGTCGGGCGCAAGCCGGACGACGTCGCCATTCTTCTGGACGACACCCCTGGGGACGCCCTTCGAGCGCGCGAAACGGTCATGCTCCGCCAGGTGCCGCATCTCGCCATGGACCGGGACGATGATCTCGGGCCGGGTCCAGCCGTACATGGCGGCAAGCTCCGGCCGCCCCGGATGGCCCGAGACGTGGACGTTCGCCTGCCGGTCGGTGATCATCCTGATCCCGCGGGCGGCGAGCTCGTTCTGGATTCGGCCGATGGCGATCTCGTTGCCCGGTATCTGCTTCGAGGAGAAGACGACGAGGTCGCCTTCGCTGAGCTTGATCCGGTGCTGGTCGAAGGCGATCCGGGCGAGCGCGGCGCGATTCTCGCCCTGGCCGCCGGTGCCGATGATCATGACGTCGCGCTTCGGCAGGGACATGGCGGTTTCGAAGTCGATGGTCTCCGGGAAGTCGGTCAGATAGCCGACGCTTCGCGCGACCCTCAGGATCCGGTCGAGCGAGCGGCCGGCGACGCAGACTTGGCGGCCCGTGTCCTGGGCGACCTTGCCCAAAGTGCTCAGCCGGGCCGCGTTCGAGGCGAAAGTGGTGACGAGCACCCTCCCCTCGGCCTCGCCGATCACCCGGTCGAGGCCCAGGCGGACCTGCTCTTCGGATCCCGAGGCCTCCTCCTGGAAGACGTTGGTCGAATCGCAGACAAGAGCGAGAATGCCTTCGTCGCCGACCCTGGTGAGTGCCGCGGCGTCGGCTGGATCGCCGAGCTGGGGAAATTCGTCCAGCTTCCAGTCGCCGGTATGGAAGACCTTGCCGTAAGGCGTGTCGATGAGGAGGGCGTTGCCCTCGGGAATAGAATGGGCAAGCGGAACGAATCGGAAGCCGAACGGACCGATCTGCATCGTGCCGCCGATATCGATGATGTTGACCTTGACCTTCCGCTCCAGCCCCTCCTCCTGAAGCTTCTCCGCGATCAGTCCCGCAGTGAAGGGGGTCGCCCAGAGCGGCACCCCGAGATCGTCGGCCAGATAGGGTATCGCGCCGATATGATCCTCGTGGCCATGGGTCAGCACCACGCCGAGCAGGTCGTCCCGCCGTTCCTCGATGAAGGTGAGATCCGGGAGGATGAGTTCGACCCCGGGATAAGCCGGATCGGCAAACGTCATCCCCAGATCGACCATGATCCACTTGCCGTCGCAGCCGTAGAGATTGACGTTCATTCCGATCTCGCCCGAGCCGCCGAGGGCGAGGAAGAGCAGTTCTTTGCCGGGTTTCATTTTTTTCCTTCTAAATCCTCCCTGCCGGCGGAGCCGGTGGGGAGGGGGACCATGCGAAGCATGGTGGAGGGGTAATTGCCGCTCAACATGGGGGTTAGACCGCGCTCCTCCAAACTCGGCGCCATCAACCCCTCCACCACCCTTCGGGTGGTCCCCCTCCCCGTCTCACGACGGGGAGGATGAGCGGCTCCGCTTGTACAACAATCCCAGCCCCTGGATGGTCAAATCCGGCTCGATTTCGTCGAAGACGGTAGTGTGCTGATCGAAGAGCGTCGCCAGGCCCCCCGTCGTCACCACTTTCACCGGCCGGCCGATCTCGGCCTTCATCCGCCCGACCAGCCCTTCCATCATCGCCACATAGCCCCAGTAGATGCCGATATGCATCTGGTCCTCGGTCGTCCGGCCGATGACGGAAAGATTGCCGGTCGGAGCTTCGATGGCGATGCGCGGCAGCTTGGCCGCGGCCGTGACCAGGGCGTCGAGCGACAGGTTGATCCCCGGGGCGATGATCCCGCCTTTATAAGCGCCCGAATAGTCCACCGCGTCGAAGGTAGTGGCGGTGCCGAAGTCGATCACGATGAGGTCGCCCTCGTGCAAGGCGTGGGCGGCGATCGCGTTGAGCACCCGGTCGGCGCCGACGCTTCTGGGCTCGGCGACGTCCAGCTCGATCCCCCATTCCGCTCCCGCCTGCCCCGCGATCAGCGCCTCGACCTTGAAATATTTGGCGGCGAGAACCTCGAGATTGTGGGTCGCCCTGGGCACCACGGTTCCGACGATCACCGCGTCGACAACGTCCCGGGGCAAGCCCTCCAGCTCGATCAGCTGGTGGAGCCATACCGCATATTGGTCCGCCGTCCGCCGAGGATCGGTCGCGATCCTCCAGCGGGCGCGGATGACTCCGTCCTCGAGCAGGGCGAAGACGATATTGGTGTTCCCGGCATCGACGGCGAGCAGCATTGGCGCTGTCTAGCCGGGGGTGAACGGGTTGGCGAGGGGCGAGCCTCCTAATCCTCCCCGACATTTGTCGGGGAGGGGGACCGCGCGAAGCGTGGTGGAGGGGTTCTTCGGACTCAGAAGTGCCCCTCCACCACGCTTCGCATGTTCCCCCTCCCCTGCAAATGCGGGGAGGATTTAGACCAGAAAGACGTCGCCCGCATGGATGAGGTGAGTGCTCCCGTCCGCCAGCCGCAGCCTCAGCGCCCCGCTCTCGTCGAGCCCTTCGAACTGGCCTTCCACGCGGGCGCCGCCGTCGGTGTGGGTGGAAAGCGGCGTGCCGGCCGGGTGGGCCGCGGCGAGCCAGCGTGTCCGTACCGGCTCCAGGCCCTCCTCGCGCCAGCGCTCGAGCCAGCGCGCGAAGCTTGCAGCGAGCGCCTCGAGGAATCGCGCCGGATCGGGCGCTCCGCCCAACATACCCATGTTGATTGCGGGGCGTTCGATCTCGTCGGGATGATCGGCGAGATTCACTCCGAAGCCGACGACGATCGAGTCGCCGATCCGCTCGAGCAGGATGCCCGACAGCTTGGCGCCCGCGACGAGCAGATCGTTGGGCCATTTGATCTCGATCGTCACCCCGACCACCGCGTGCGCGCAAGCGACCTCGTGCAGTGCGACCGCCGCGACCAGCGCCAAAGTCGGCGCCGGCGGATCGCCGGGCCGGAGCCGGACCAGAGTGCTCGCATAGAGGTTGCCGGGCGGAGAATGCCATTCGCGGCCCTGCCGGCCACGCCCGCCCCACTGACGCCCGGCTCGAATCCAGACTCCCTCAGGCGCGCCCTCGCCGGCGAGCGAGGCGATGTCGTCATTGGTCGATCCGGTCTCCGCCACGGTGTGGATGAGGGCTGTCTCGGGGCCCCGATCAGACATAGCCGCCGTCCTTGGCAATGAGCAGGGCCTGTGAGAGGCTTCGCACTCCCAGTTTCTTCATCAGATTGGCGCGGTGCAGCTCGACCGTCCGGACGCTGAGGCCCAGATCGTGAGCGACGACCTTGTTGGGTGCGCCGTCGGCGAAGGCGATCAGAACTTCCTTCTCCCGGCGGGTCAAAGTGGCGAGCGCGGAAATGCGCGACACCGGCTTGCTGTCGAGCAGAGCGAAACCCTTCTCGACCGCCGCGATCAGCTGATCGACCCGGAAAGGTTTCTCAATGAAGTCGACCACTCCGAGCCGGCCTGCCCGCATGGCGTGCGGGACGTTGCCGTTGCCCGACACCACGATGACCGGAAAGGCCGCCCGGCCTCTCGCCATGACCTCAAGCAGATCGAGGCCGTTGATCCCGGGAAGGTTGATGTCGACGATGATGCAGCCCGCCGGCCGGTC
>DASVUW010000183.1:0-1991 GCA_036386845.1 Allosphingosinicella sp.
GGTTCGGTCGGCGCTCCCCTGCCAGACCTGGACCCGGGGCCAGGGCCCCTGGTGGGGCGAGGCTCTCCGAACGTTCGCGCCGAGCTGGCTGGCGTCGCTCCGGCCCCGGCCGCCCATACAGTCGAAGGCCTCCGTGACATCGGCCGCGCAGCCATAAGCGACTCCCGCGATGATCGCCCCCGCGGCGAATATCTCCGGATAGGTGGCCAGCATCGCCGAGGCCATGGCGCCGCCGGCGCTCAGGCCGGTTACGAAGATGCGATCCGGATCGACGCCATGGGCCTGCTTCACGGCTTCGATCATCGATCGGATCGAAGCTGCCTCGCCCATGCCTCGCTTCGTGTCGTTGCCGGAGAACCAGTTGAAGCAGAGCATCGGGTTGTTGGCGCGCTTCTGCTCCGGAAAGAGCAGGATGAAGCCATGGCGGTCGGCCAAAGTCGACCAGCCCGAGCCGTGATCGTAGACGGCCGCATCCTGGGTGCAGCCGTGCAGGACCACCACCAGCGGCGCCGGCCCTTGGATGCCCTCGGGAACGTAATAGCGGGCGTTGAGGTCGCCGGGATTGTCGCCCGCCCAGTCGAGATCCGTGAGTCGGTTGCGGGTGGCGGAGGGGGCGGCGAAGGCGCTCCGTCCCTTGCGGCTGGCGCGAATGCGCAGTCGCGGTCGAATGGCAGGCATAAGCTACTCTCCCCGGCGGTGCCCGGACGGGACACTCGGCATCAGAACGATATGGGGCGACCTTTGTTGCGCTGCAACATAATTGCTTCTGGCGCGCGCGAGCCGGCAGTCTTCTGGAATCGTCCCCTGCATTTTGCAGGGGAGGGGGACCAGGCGAAGCCTGGTGGAGGGGCCCTTGAGCCTGGAAGAACCCCTCCACCGCGCTTCGCGTGGTCCCCCTCCCCCGGAAAACCGGGGGAGGAATTAATTAGAGGCGCCCCAGTCCGGACGTCGACACAGCCTGGTCAGACGGCGGCAGCCGGAAGCTCCACGCGTACGCGCAGACCGCGCTCCGCCCGGCGCTCGAGCAGGACCTCTCCTCCATGCGAGCGTCCGATCGCCCGGGCGATGGCAAGCCCCAGGCCGACTCCCCCCGTGGCGGGATCTCGAGCGCTGTCGCCCCGGACGAAGGGGGTGAACATGCGCTCGAGCGAGTCGTCCGCGATGCCGTCGCCTTCGTCTTCGATCAGGATGAGGGCCTTGTCGCGGCGGGACAGGACATGGCATCGAGCGCCGCCGCCATATCTCACGGCATTGTCCAGCAGGTTCACGACAAGGCGGCGCAGGGCCAAAGGATCGCCCCGCACTTCGACCGGCGAAGCCTCGACCAAGGCCGCGTCGGCCCCGCTCGCGGCAAGATCGTCGACCAGCGACTGGACGAGCGCGGCGAGATCGATCCGTTCCCGGACCGAGCGGCCCTCGCCGCGGGCGAAGGCGAGGACTCCGGCGATCATCGAATCCATCCGCTCGATGTCGCGGACGATCGAGTCGCGCTGCGCGCCGGGCAGGCCCTCGACCTTGAACCGCAGGCGGGCGAGCGGCGATCGAAGGTCGTGGGCGATGGCGGCGATCAGGCTGGTCCGCTCCTCCACTGCGCCCGTGATTCGGCGCTGCATCTCGTCCAGCGCGTGAGCCGCCTTGCGGACCTCCCTCGGCCCCGCCGCGCCAAAGCGAGCGTCGCGATCGCCGCGGCCGGCGCGCTCGGCGGTCGCGGCGAAAGCACGGATCGGCGCCACCAGCCGGCGGGTGAAGGCCCAGGCGAGCGGCAGCAGGACGAGCAGGCCGGCGGCCAGCCAGACGGCGAGAAAGGCGAGCGGCGCCCTCCAATGGTTCGGAGTTCCTACCCCGATCCAACGCCCGTCGGCGCCCTGCGCTGCCGCCACCATGTCGTAGAAGGTCGAGTCGCCGCCACGTTCCAAAGGCTTGGGCGGGGGCAAGGGTCCGCTCGCGGGCGGCGAAAAGAAGCGTATCACGAATCGGCCGCCGGGGACTGG
>DASVUW010000184.1:0-2476 GCA_036386845.1 Allosphingosinicella sp.
CCAGATGGGCGCGGTCAAGGTGAAGCGCGGCGGATCGCTCAGCTATGCCCTCCCCGACCAGCTCGGCGACAATGACTGGGCCGCGCAGCGGCTCCAGCGGATCGTTCGGGAATGGGTGATTTCGGTCGAGGCGGCGGGCAATCTGCTCGTCATCCGGACTCCGCCGGGCTCCGCCCACCTGGTCGGCCTGGCGCTGGACCAGGC
The DNA here is from genome assembly GCA_036386845.1 of Allosphingosinicella sp. Classification (GTDB taxonomy): domain Bacteria; phylum Pseudomonadota; class Alphaproteobacteria; order Sphingomonadales; family Sphingomonadaceae; genus Allosphingosinicella. The sequence goes on from DASVUW010000184.1 coordinate 205, forward strand.
CAGGCTGGAGGAAGTCGCCGGCACGATCAGCGGCGACGACACGCTGTTCGTGGCGCTTCGGGACGGGGTCGAGGCGGGCTACATGGCGGGCCGCTTCCGCAAGCTGGCCGAGGAGCCGACATGATCCGTCATGCCAGCGAAGGCTGGCATCCCAGCGGGTGAAAGGCGCGGCGCTCTTCACCCCCGGGGCCCCAGCCTTCGCTGGGGCGACGCACCTGCGCCGGACGACGAAGGATAAAGACGAAATGAACCTCCCCGCCCCCAAGAAGGTCGTGCTCGCTTATTCGGGCGGGCTCGACACGTCGATCATCCTCAAATGGCTTCAGACCGAATATCGGGCCGAGGTCGTCACCTTCACCGCCGATCTCGGCCAGGGCGAGGAGGTCGAGCCGGCCCGGGCCAAGGCGGAGCTGCTCGGGATCAGGCCGGAGAACATCTTCATCGAGGACCTGCGCGAGGAGTTCGTCCGCGACTACGTCTTCCCGATGTTCCGGGCGAACACGGTCTACGAAGGCCAGTATCTGCTCGGCACCTCGATCGCCCGTCCGCTCATCGCCAAGCGCCAGATCGAGATCGCCCGGGCGGTCGGCGCCGATGCGGTCTGCCACGGCGCCACCGGCAAGGGGAACGACCAGGTGCGCTTCGAGCTGGGCTATTATGCGCTCGAGCCCGACATCCGAGTCATCGCGCCGTGGCGGGAATGGGATTATGCGAGCCGGGAGCAGCTTATCGACTTCGCCGAGAAGCATCAGATCCCGATCTCGAAGGACAAGCGGGGCGAATCGCCCTTCTCGATCGACGCCAACCTCCTCCACTCCTCGTCCGAGGGAAAAGTGCTGGAGGATCCGTCGGTCGAGGCTCCGGAATATGTCCACCAGCGCACCATCTCGCCCGAGGACGCGCCGGACGAGGCGACGGTGATCGAGATCGGCTTCGACGCGGGCGATCCGGTCTCGATCGACGGCGAGGCCCTGTCCCCGGCCGCCTTGCTCACCCGATTGAACCAGCTCGGCCACGACAACGGGGTCGGCCGGCTCGACCTGGTCGAGAACCGCTATGTCGGCATGAAATCGCGCGGAGTCTACGAGACCCCGGGCGGAACCATCCTTCTCGCCGCCCATCGCGGGATCGAGTCGATCACGCTCGACGGCGCCGCCGCGCATCTCAAGGACGAGATCATGCCGCGCTACGCCAGCCTCATCTACAATGGCTTCTGGTTCTCGCCCGAACGCGAGATGCTCCAGGCGCTGATCGACAAGAGCCAGGAGCATGTCAGCGGCAAGGTCCGGGTGAAGCTCTACAAGGGCAATGCGACCGTGATCGGCCGGGAGAGCGAGCTCGCTCTGTACGACCAGGACCTGGTCACCTTCGAGGAAGGCTCGTCCAGCTACAGCCAGCGCGACGCGGCTGGGTTCATCCGGCTGAACGCTCTCAGGCTGAGGATCGCGGCAAAGCGGGCGCGCAAGGCGGCGGGCTAGTTCTCCCCTCCCTGCAAGGGAGGGGCTGGGGGTGGGTCCGCCGGAGGCGGCCGAAACTCCGACTCCGTAAAGTCTCGCTTCGCTCGCCTACGCACCCCCCGCCCCTCCCTCTCAGGGAGGGGAGGACATATCCGGATATTGACTCCACTCGAGCCCGGTGAGATTCCGGGCCCGTGGGGGCGTGGCCATGTGCCGCGCCGAAGGGAAACGGCGAAATCGCGAAGCCAGTTCGGTCCGGGCGTTCAGCCCGGGCCTCAGCTCGGCGAGAAAGGAGCGTCCAATGATCACCGCCTTGAACATGACCGTGCCCTTGAAGCAGGATCCCGAATCGCTGGCGAAGCTTCAGAAGCTGAAGGAAGTCTTCGCCGACCATATCCAGCCCGAGATAGACCGCGCCCTTCGCAAGTCGAAGATCGTCCATTTCGCCCGGGTGCTCGTCATCCACGACCGGTTCCTCCAGGTGATCACCGAGTTCGACGGCGATCCGGAGGAATATACGGAATTCTTCCGGCGCGAGCTTCCGCACGTCTTCAAGCCGATCTTCGAGCTGGCCGACGGAGCGCCGCCCTGGGACGAATTGAACGACCAGGACACCTTCTTCGAGGCCTCCAAGCATTTGAACGTGAAGGCGCTCGGCCGTTCCGAGGACGGGCGCGAGGAGCAGGGCTGGCTGTTCAGCTATTTCCCCAAGACCGTGCGTGAGATCGAGGAATCGCTTTCGGGGAGCAGGAGAAGCGAAGCGCCGACGGACAGCCACGCGCCTGCCGCGCCCTCGGGCGGAGCCCATGCCGCGG
>DASVUW010000185.1:0-12711 GCA_036386845.1 Allosphingosinicella sp.
CGTGGGGAGGGGGACCACCCGAAGGGTGGTGGAGGGGTAGCTGGCAGAAGCCTGCGCCATTACCCCTCCACCATGCTTCGCATGGTCCCCCTCCCCATCTTCGATGGGGAGGATTACTTGCCCGCCAGGCCCGTCCCCGACCCGCTTGCGCCGAGCAGCTTCAGGGCGACCTGGAACTCCCGGGCGGCGCCGCGCTCGTTATTGGCGCGGCACAGGGCCTCGCCGGTACGCAGGCGGCGCGTCGCGCTCTGGGCGACCTTGGGCTCGGCGCCGGCGAGGGCGGAGCGGATCTGCTGAGGCATCGCCTCGCAACGCGGGTCTGCGGCCGAGGCGGGAGTGCCGGTGAGTGCGAGCGTTCCGGTGACGGCGAGGCCCGCGAGGATGGCGATGACGTTGCGCATGATGAAGTCCTTCCGGTGAGTGTGGGGCCGGATTAGGCGCTCTGGATTTCTTTTATAATCCGCTATAATGTCGATGGGTCATGAAGCAGGAATACATAATCGCCCGCAACCAGCTCGACGGGGTCGAGGCTTTCCTTCGAGTCGCGGAACGGCGCAGCTTCCGGGCCGCCGCCGACGATCTCGGCCTGTCGCCGTCCGCGATCAGCCAGACGATCCGAACGCTCGAGGGCCGCGTGGGCGTGCCTCTGCTGACCCGAACGACCCGGAGCGTCGGCCTGACCGAAGCGGGCCAGCGGTTCCTCGAGCAGGCCCAGCCCGCCTTCGCGGGGCTCACCGCCGCCTTCGAGTCCGCTCGAAGCTTCGGTGAGCGGCCGGCAGGCCTGCTGCGCCTCAACGTTCCTCGCGCCGCGATCCCCTTCCTTGTCGAGCCGGTGATGGAGGGCTTCACCGCGGCCTATCCGGACGTCGAGGTCGAGATTTGCGGCGAGGACGAGTTGATCGACCTCGTCGAGCGCGGCTTCGACGCCGGGATCCGGATGGGCGACTTCCTGGAGGCCGACATGATCGGGATCCGGCTGACCCCGCCCTTCCGGCTGGTCGTGGCCGGCTCCCCCGGTTATTTCGCGAATCACGGGCGGCCGTCCGAGCCCGGCGACCTTCGCCGTCATCGCTGCATCCGGTCGCGGGCGCCCAGCACCGGGGCCATCTATCGCTGGCATTTCGACGTCGCCGGCCAGCCGCTCGAAATGGCGGTGTCGGGCCCGTTGATCGTCAACGATCTCGACGTCAGCAAGGCGGCGGCGCTTCGCGGAGTCGGCCTCGCCTTCCTCGCCGAGCCTCTCGTGACCGAGCATCTCGCGGCGGGGCGATTGGAGCTCGCGCTCGAAGACTATGCCGCCTGGTCGCCCGGCGCCTATCTCTATTATCCGAGCCGGACCCAGATGCTTCCCAAGCTTCGAGCCTTCATCGACTTCATCCGCGAGCATCGCCCGCCGGAGCGCTTTCTGGAAGTGAAGACCGCCTGATCCGGATATCGGTTGCACGGCGCCCCCGCCCTTTTCCGGAAGATCATGGAATCTCAACCACTTGATAATTGGTGCCTGGCACCAATTAACATTTGGGGAGGATGAGCGCGGCCTTCAGCCCGCCTTCGGCCCGATTCGTCAGCTCCAGCGTCCCGCCGTGGGCCTGGGCCACCGCCTGGGCGATGGCGAGGCCGAGGCCGGCGCCGCCGCTCTCGCGGTTGCGCGAGGAGTCGAGGCGGCGGAAGGGCTCGAGCACCTCTTCGAGCCGCTCTGCGGGGATGCCCGGCCCGTCGTCCTCGACCCTCATCTCGATCTCGACCGCCCGCTCCTCGACGGTCACAACCGCACGCCCGCCATAAGCCACCGCATTGTCGACCAGGTTGCGAAGCGCGCGTCGGAGCAGGTTCGGCTGAACCGCAAGGACCGCGCGGAACGACGGAAGGAACTCGGCGGCGAGTCCGAGGTCCCGGAACTCCTCCACCACCGCGTCTGCCAAAGCGGCGACGTCGACCGCCCGAACCGGCTCCCTCGCCCGGCCGGTCCGGGCAAGGGTGAGGATGTCCTCGAGGGTCGCCGCCATCTCCTCGACCGTCGCCACCAGACGCTCGCGCTCTTCCTCCGGTCCCATATTCTCGGCCCGGATCCGGAGCGAGGCGAGCGGCGTCCTGAGATCGTGGCCGATCGCTCCGAGCATCCGGTCCTTTTCATCGAGCAAGGCGAGCGTGCGCCGGTTCATCGCGTTGAACGCCTCGACCGCCCGGCGAAGGTCGGATGGGCCACTTGGAGCCACGGGCTCGGCGGGGGCGTGGCCCCTGAAGCCTTCAGCGGCCTGGGTGAGGTCGCGGAGCGGCCGGGCAAGCCTCCGGGCGATCCACCAAGCCGCGCCGAACACGAGGAGGAAGAGCATCCCCGTCGCAAGCAGGAGCCGGTGGATCAGCCACCGGTCGGCGCGCGGAGCGTCGAAGCGCGCGTCGAGCCAGCGTCCGTCGTCGAGCTGGGCGGCGAGGAGGAGGATCCTGCGCGCTTCGTGATGCCGGTGCCCCGGTGGCCCCTGCGCTCCGGCGACGCCCCTTGGGGAGGCGGCCCGGACCGCCCGAACCGGCACCCGAGCGTCGCGAAGCGCGGCCGCCAGCCGCTCCTCTATCCGCAGATCCCGATCGATCGCGTTCCGGTCGATCGCGCTTTGCCGCACGAGCCGATAGGCCGCCGAATGGCCGGCCCGATGCGCAGAGAGCAGCAGCGCCCGCCCCTCGGGCGCCGTCGCCGCGATCACCGCCGCCGCCTGGGTGAATCGGCCGATCGCGGGCCCTTCGTTGCGGGCGAGGCTGAGCTTCTGCTGCTCGTTGAGGATGAAGGCGAAATTGACGATCTGGGCGACGAGCAGGGCCGCGCCGATCAGGAGCAGCATCTGCCCGAGCAGGCTCGACGGGAGAAGCCGCCTCACGGACGGCGCACGTCGGCGGCGAGCATGTAGCCGCCGCCCCGGACGGTCTTGAGCAAGGTCGGATTGCGCGGATCGGGCTCGATCTTCCGCCTCAGCCGGCTGACCATGTTGTCGACGCTTCGCTCGAAGGCGGCGAGCTCGCGGCCTTCGGCGAGGTCGAGCAGCTGGTCGCGGGTGAGTACCCGGCGGGCATGGGTGACGAGGGCCAGGAGCAGATTATACTCGCCGGTCGAGAGCGGCACGGCGACCCCTTCGGGATCGATCAGCTCGCGCTCGCCGGTTCGAAGCACCCAGGGGCCGAAGGCATAGGCCTGCGCATCGGCGGCGCGGAGCCGCGACGGCCGCTCGCCCGCCCGGCGCAGCACCGACTTGATCCGGGCGAGGAGCTCGCGCGGGCTGAAGGGCTTGGTCACATAATCGTCGGCGCCGATTTCCAGCCCCACTATCCGGTCGGTCTCCTCGGCCAGCGCGGTCAGCAGAATGACCGGGATCCCGCTCGTCGCACGCACTTGCGCGCACAAGCCGAGGCCGTCCTCGCCGGGCATCATGATGTCGAGCAGGATCAGGTCGACGGCGTAGGCGGCGAGCGCCTGCCGCGCCTCGGCGACGTCCTTCGCCTTGGTGACCCGCACTCCGCTGCGCGCCAGATATTGCGCCAGGGGGTCGCGGATCGACCTTTCGTCGTCGACGAGCAGGATATGAGGCTCTCCGGAGCTCGCCATCAGATCACTTTAGGAGCAAGTATCGGGGGCAGTCACTAGAACACGATGGCCGCATGTTGGCCCGCCATTGCGAGGAGCGAAGCGACGAAGCAATCCAGCGAGCCTGCGAGGCCGCACTGGATTGCTTCGCTTCGCTCGCAATGACGGCTCAACAAAAAGTGATCGCCCCAGCGACCGTCACTGCCCCCCCGCTTCAGCGGCCGCCGCGATGTGCGTCGTGCGCGGCGCGGATCTCGGCGGCGTCGACCGATCCGTCCCGATTCGAGTCGATCTTCGCGAAATGGGTCTCGATGCCGCTTTGGGCCTCCGCGAGGGTCAGCGCGCCGTCGCCATCGGAATCGAGGTGCATCGGGCCGCGCTTGTCGCCCCGCCCGCCATGGCCGCCCCTGTCGCCCCTGTCGCCGCTGCGGTGATGACCGCCCATCTTGCCGTGGAACGCCATCATCTCCTCATGGGTGGCCCGCCCGTCCTTGTTCACGTCGGCCCCGGCGAACATCGCGGCCACGCCGCTGCGGGCCTCGGCGAGGCTGACGGCCCCGTCGGAATTCGAATCGAACTTCGCCATCGGCCCGCGAAGCGCGCCGCTCTGCGCATAGAGCGCCGCACTCCCGGCGGTCAGAGCGGCCGCCCCGGCGACCGCGGCCGCGGCGATTCGAATTTTCATCTTGCCGTTCATCTGCAATCTCCGTGTTTCCAGCGCCGCTTAGGCGCCGAGCTTCGGGATGGCCCACGAATGTCGCGAGTCTATCGCCGCCGGGCCGGAAAATTGTCGCAGTTTGTATCAAACCCTCTGTCTTAACCGCGAGCCTGACGAAGGGTCCCGATGCAGTCGGCGAGGTCGGCCTGGCGGAAGGGCTTGGTCAGGCGGGGAAGATCCGCGGGCAGGCCGTCCAGCTCCGCATAGCCCGAGACGATGAGAACGGGCAGGCCCGGCCGCTCGGCGGCGAGGATCAGGGCGAGATCGGTTCCGGAGAGACCGGGCATGAGATGGTCGGTGATGACCAGGTCGGGGGTCTTCATGTCGATCAGCGCCAGCGCGTCGGCGCCCGAATGCGCCTCGATCACCTCGTAACCCATCTCCGACAGCATGTCGGCGGTGCTGGCCCGAACGAGCGCTTCGTCGTCGACGAGGAGGACGGTCCCCGCTTTGGCGGCTGGCGCCGCTTCCGGTTCCCGCCGCGCTTCGGCGGAGCGCGGAACGGAATCGGAGACCGGAAGCCACAAGGCGGCGACGGTCCCCTCCCCCTCCCGGCTTTCGAGCGTGAGCGCTCCGCCCAGTTGCGCCGCGAGCCCGTGGACCATGGACAGGCCGAGCCCGGTGCCGCGGCCCACGCCCTTGGTCGAGAAGAAGGGCTCTACCGCCCGGACGAGAGTGGCCGCATCCATTCCGACCCCGGTATCGGCCACGGTCAGCCTCACGTAGCCGCCGGGGACAAGTCCCGCCACCTGGTCCGCAGCCACGGTCTCGGCGGTCGCTCCGACGGTGAGCACCCCGCCCCCCGGCATCGCGTCGCGGGCGTTCACGGCGAGGTTGAGGATCGCCATCTCCAGCTGGTTGGCGTCCGCGCGGGCGAAGGGCAGCGACGGCTCCATCCGCGTCTCGATCCGGATCTGCGGCCCCGACGTGCTCGCCACAAGCTCGACCATCCCGCCCACCAGCTCGGGCAGGTCGACGGGCCCCGGCTGGAGCGGTTGCCGGCGGGCGAAGGCGAGAAGGCGCTGCACCAGAATCTTGGCACGCTCGGCCGACTGGAGCGCGCCCTCGACGAGCCTTTGCTCGCGCTCGCCGCCCAGCGCCTTGCGATGCAGCAGATCGAGACTTCCGATGATGGGCGTGAGCAGATTGTTGAAGTCGTGGGCGACCCCGCCGGTCAACTGGCCCATCGCCTCCATCTTCTGGGCCTGGCGAAGCGCTTCCTGCGCAAGGGCGAGCTCCTCGGCGCGCTCCGCGACCCGCTGCTCGAGAGTCTCGTTGAGGTCGCGGAGCATCTCCTCGGCCCGCTTCTGGTCGGTGACGTCGATCATGATCCCGTCCCACACCGTCGTTCCGTCGGGAGCAGCGCGCGGCGCGGAAATGATCCGGGCCCAGCGGGCGACGCCGTCGGAACGGTGGAACCGGCACTGGACATCGAACGCGCGGTTCTCGGCGAGGGCGGCCTCCTCCGCCTCGGCGAGCAGGGCCGCATGCTCCGGGTCGATCATCCCGTAGGCGACCATGGCGTCGGCAAGGATGGCCTCGGCCGGATAGCCGGTGAGCCTCTCACAGCTCTGCGAGACGAACAGGAAGCGCCGCTCGCTTCCGTCGCGGCCGGTCGAGACCTGGTACACCATCCCGCCCGGAAGGTTGTCGGTGAGGGCGCGCAACCGCGCCTCGTTCTCGCTGACCGCCGCCTCGACGGTTCGCCGTTCGGTGACGTCGATGGTGACCGCCAGGATTCCGTAGGGCTCTCCCGACGGACGGCGAATGACCGAGACCGAGTTGTTCACCCAGACGATCGAGCCGTCGGGACGGACGTAGCGCTTCTCGTGGGCGAACGCAGTCCCGTCGGTAACGGCGCGCTCGAACTTGACGATGTTGGCCGGCAGATCGTCCGGATGAGTGATGTCCTGCATCCTGAGGGACAGCAGCTCCTCGCGGGAGCGGCCGGCGATCGCGCAGAAGCGGTCGTTGACGAGCGTGAATCGGCCGGAAAGGTCGACCTGGGCGAAGCCGGCGGTCGCCTGGTCGATGAATGCCGAGAGCTGCTCCTCGCGCTCTCGAAGCGCCTCCTCGGCGGCCTTGCGGTCGCTGATGTCATAGACGACTCCGTACCAGCGGAGCCGGCCGGTCGCGGGATCGACCATCGGCTCGCCTCGGCGGGCCAGCCAGCGGGTCTCGCCGGTGTCCGGCCGGACGATCCGATATTCGATGGGATCGGAAACGTTCTCCGCCCGCTCGTCGTGGGTGGAGTCGACCCGGCCTCGGTCATTGGGATGGATGAGCGACATGAAGTAGCCGAGCGGCGCCTCCTCGACCACGTCGACGCCCCAAAGGCGGCAGAATTCGGGTGAGACGAGCATCCGCTCGCCTTCCGGAACATATTCGAACGTGCCGACCCCGCCCGCGGCCTGGGCGATCCGAAGCCGCTCCTCGCTCGCCCTGAGAGCGGCCTGTGCGGTCCCGTCGGCCCCGTCGCCTTCGACTTCCGGCTGCGACACGGCCCCACGCCTTTCCTCGCTCCCGGACGAATGCCGCCGGGAGACGGCGGGCTAACACAGGCGCGAGCGCCAGTTCAATCGCTTCGCAATGGGCTCGTCATCCCGGCGAAGGCCGGAATCCATGAACAGGGTGGCATGGGCTCTCGGCCCAAAGCCCCTCCCCTTTAGGGGAGGGGTTGGGGTGGGGAATGTGGGGGAGGATGTTCGCTGACGTCGGCGAGGCGGGCAGACAACCCCCACCCCAACCCCTCCCCTTCAGGGGAGGGGCTGACAGCCGGCGACTTATGCAAAGGCGCTGCGAAGGCCGGAATGACGGTGCCGGCTTTTGGTTCGACAGGCCGGATTCCAGCCCATAGTCTGCGTTCCTGCAAGGGGGGGCAACGCCGATTCTGAAACGCAGGACACTCGCCGCCTTCGCCGGCCCCGGCCTGCCGATCGGCGCCGTCGGGCTGCCGATGATCGTCTACCTGCCTCCTTATTATGCCGGAGCGCTCGGGCTCGATCTCGCCGCGGTCGGGCTCGTCTTCTTCCTCGTCCGGGCGATCGACCTCCCGCTCGACCCGCTGCTCGGCCACTGGATGGACCGGACCCGGAGCCGCCTCGGCCGCTACCGGCCCTGGCTGATCGCCGGCGGGCTGACTCTCGCCGCGGGGGCCTGGCTGGTGTTCATGGCCGAGCCGGGGCTCAGCGCCTTCGCCGCCTTCGGCTTCCTGATGGTCCTCTATCTCGGTTATTCGCTGACCGCCGTGTCTCAGCTCGGCTGGGGCTCGACGCTCTCCGAAGATTATCACGACCGGTCGCGGATCTTCTCCTGGTGGATGGCCGCGCAGGTGCTTGGAATGATCCTGGTCCTGCTGCTTCCGCCATTGTTGGGCGGAGGCACTCCGGCCGGCGGAATCCACGCCATGGGTTGGTTCGTGATCCTGACCGCTCCGCTCGCCGTCATCCTGATGGCGGCCGCGGTTCCGGAGCGCGACCGGGCCGGCGACCGGCCCCACGCCGGCTGGGCGGAGTTGAAGGCGCTTGCCAGGAACCCGCTTCTCCTTCGGCTCATCGTGCTGGACATATTGACGAGCGTCGCTCCGGGCATCACCGGCGCCATGTTCCTCTTCTACTTCGAGCATCGCCTCGGCTTCGACGCGCGCGATGCGAGCCTTCTCCTGCTGATCTATTTCGTCGCCGGGTTCGCCGCCGCTCCGCTCTGGATCGCTCTCGCCCGGCGGATCGGCAAGCATCGCGCGCTCGCCGCGGCGGCGCTCGCCTATGCCGCGTTCCAGCTCGGCCTAAGCCTGCTTCCGCCCTCGCTCGGGATGGCCGGAGCGATCCCCGCAATGGCCATCGTCGGCCTGCCCTACATCGCGGCCCCTTCCCTGCTGAGGGCGATGCTGAACGACGCCGCCGACGTCGACCGGCTCGAGACGGGCCTCGACCGCAACGCCCTCCTCCAGGCCCTTCTGACCAGCACCCAGAAGATCAGCTACGCGGTCCCGGTGGCGATCATCTATCCGATATTGAGCCTGATCGGCTTCAACCCCAAGCCGGGCGACCACAACAGCGACGGAGCGATCCTGGGGATGACGCTCCTGTTCGTGCTCGCGCCGGTCGCCCTCATGATCGCGGCGGCCTGGGTCGCTTCGCGCTGGCCGCTCGACCGCGAGGCGCATGCCAAAGTGCAGGAGGCGCTGACGGCGGGCGCTTGAGGATTGACCGGGGTTGGTGCAGGCTCCGGAAAAGCGGTGGAGCCGGCCATGAAAAACAAGCGCTTGGCGTTGATCGTCCTTGCGGCCCTCGTCCTCGGCGCGGCCGCTCCGGAAAAGCCGAAAAAGGCACTCCCGCCGGCCTGGCAGCTGACCAATTCGGCATATCACGACCAGTGTTTCCTCACCACTTACTATCGCGGCGCGGGGCTGACGGTGCTCATGCTCCGGGCTTCGGTGGGCGGCCCGGGCATCGTCGTCGGCAACCGGAACTGGCCTGTGTCCGCCGGCGGCAGGACCCGCCTGACCCTGCGTTTTGAAGGGTCGCCCGCCCTAAGCTCGATCGACGCTCAAAACGAGGTGGGTTCGGAATATCGGGGTTATTCCGGTGACGGCGACGCCGCGCTTCTGCGCCGCTTCGCCAACGCCTCCGTGGTCCATATCCTCACCGAGGACGGCCGGCGCCTCGACCATCTCGAATTGCCGGCACTGGGCACGGCACTGGATCGACTCGAGGAATGCTCGGAGCGGCTCGGGCCGCTGGTGATCTCCGGTCCATTTCGGGAAGGCGTCTTCGCCAGTGCGCCGATCGCCCCTTACCCGCGCCTGGCGACTGCCGATCTCACCGACGTCATCACCCATTCCGATTACCCGCCTCAGGCGCTCGCCGCCAGGCAGGAAGGAAATGTCCGCTTCATCCTGGAGATCGATGCCACAGGCAGGATGCGGTGCCGGGTGACCGCCTCCAGCGGCTGGCCCCTTCTCGATACCGCCACCTGCGACCTGCTCAAGGCGCGAGCGAAATACACGCATGCACTCGATGCCGAAGGCAATCCGACGACGGACAGCCGGACGGGCAGCTACGCCTGGAGGATAGCCAGAAAGAAGCGCGCCGAAAAGGTCATGGCGATCGAGGAATGACCGGTCGTTGCGCGCACCGCCCGCCGGATCAGCCGAGCGTCGCGTGGACCGTCGCCACCGCCTTCACCACCGAGGCGATCCGCACCGCGGTCTGGATCGTCTCGGCCTTGACCTTGTGCTGCTGGAGGACCCGCTCGTGACTGTCGATGCACATGCCGCAGCCGTTCATCGCGCTGACTGCGAGGCTGAACAGCTCGAAATCCTCCTTCTCGATCCCGGGAGCGCCGATGACGTTCATCCTGAGGCGGGCCGGGAGAGTGCCGTATTCCGGGTTCGAGGCGAGGTGGACGAAGCGGTAATAGACGTTGTTCATCGCCATGACCGCCGCGGCGGCGCGGGCGGCGCTGGCCGCCTGCTCGGAGAGCTTTCCTTCCGCTTCGGCCTCGGCGGCGACGACGATCGGCTTGTAGCCGGTCCCGTGGGCGCAGGCGAGTAGGAGCCCGTATTTGCGCTGGTCGCCGAGCGACTGGTCGTTGAGCAGGGAGGAGATGTTGAGCCGAAGGTCCTTCGCATAATCGGGAAGGGTCTCGGCGAACTGCTTCAGGGACATTTGGTGCCTTTCTTGCTCCTCCCCGGGACGGGGAGGGGGACCGCGCGCGAAGCGCGTGGTGGAGGGGGCCCAGCGTGAGAGCTGCGGAAAGGCGGGCCCCCTCCACCATGCTTCGCATGGTCCCCCTCCCCGTCCCGGGGAAGAACTAAAACTAAGGGGCGCGGAAGCCTTGGCTCCCGCGCCCCCCGTCGCGAGGTCTGCTGCGTGGCGGCCCAGGGGGCGAAGGGCCCCATCAAAGTAGTACTTTGATGGGTACCCTTAAGCCGCCGGGCGCAGTACCTCCTCGCCTTCCTGCCAGTTGCAGGGGCAGAGCTCGTCCGTCTGGAGCGCGTCGAGGATTCGAAGGCTTTCCTGCGGGTTGCGGCCGACGTTGAGGCCGTTCACCGTGACGTGCTGGATGACGTTGTCGGGATCGATGATGAAGGTGGCGCGATACGCGACGCCGGCGTCCGGGGAGACGATCCCGAGCGCGTTGGCCAGCTCCTTCTTGTTGTCCGCGAGCCAGGGGAAGTCGCAGGCGGCGAGCCGCTCGTCGGCCTTGCGCCAGGCATGGTGGACGAAATCGGTGTCGGTCGAGGCGCCGATCAGGATCGCGTCGCGGTCGGCGAAATCCTGGGCGAGCTCCCCATAGCCGATGATCTCGGTCGGGCAGACGAAGGTGAAGTCCTTGGGCCAGTAGAAGAGGACCTTCCACTTGCCGTTGGTCTCGCCGAGGTCGAACGTCTCGCCCGCGGGAAGTGCGCTGCCCTGCTGGACGGGAACGGTGAGCGAGGGGATCTTATCGCCGACGGTGAGCATGGCTGCTTCTATTCTCCTGAATTTCTCGATGGTTGCACCCTTGTGCAGTGCAGCATGTAGGGGGCTGGCTTTGATCGTTCAAGGCATTTAGAACGATCAGATTGATCGGGAAAAACGATGACAGTCTACCTGCCGACCCTCAAGCAGCTCCAGTATCTGGTGACTCTCCAGGACACCGGCCATTTTGGCAAGGCGGCCGAAAGCTGCTTCGTCACCCAGTCAACCCTGTCGGCCAGCCTGCGCGAACTTGAGTCCCTGATTGGGGTCACCCTGGTCGAGCGGAACCGCCGGGTGGTGGGCTTCACCCCGCTTGGAATCAGGATCGCCGACAAAGCGCGGCGGGTGCTCCGCGAGGCCGAGGAGCTGGCCGACATGGCCCGGGCCGCGGGGCAGCCGCTGACCGGCGATCTCAGGATGGGCGTGATCCCGACCATCGCGCCGTTCCTGCTTCCGACCATGCTGCCCGTGCTTCGCCACCAATGGCCCAAGCTCAAGCTCTACCTTCGAGAGGACACCAGTCAGTCCGCATGCGAGGCGCTTCATCGCGGGCAGCTGGACTGCGTCCTTCTGGCCCTGCCCTATGGCTGCGGAGACGTAGCGTCCGCCGCGTTGTTCCAGGATCCGCTGTTCGTCGCTTTCCCCCGGGGCGAGGCTCCGCACGGAGCCGAGGTGGAGGCCGGGGCGATAGACGAACACAGACTCCTCCTGCTGGAGGACGGCCACTGCCTCAAGGATCATGCGCTGTCGGCCTGCAATCGCCCCGATTTGCGGGCCCATGCCGCGATGATGGGTACGTCGCTCCACACGCTCGTCCAGATGGTCGACAACGGGCTGGGCGTGACCTTCATCCCCTCCATGGCGATCGAGGCAGGTATACTCGAAGGCACCCGAATCGACGCCAAGCCGCTCCGCTCCGATCACGGCTTCCGCCAGATCGCCCTGATCTGGCGCCGATCGAGCCCGCGCGAGAGCGAGTTCCAGCTCCTCGCCGCGGCTCTGAGCCGGATCATTGGTGAGCTCAGTCGAGGCCGAGGAGCCAGCGGTCGAGGGGCACGGCCCTGATCCTCGCCCCGAGCAGGGTCCGATTGAGCCCGCTACGGTTGCGCATGATCCAGCCGAGGCAGGCGAACTCGCTGTCGAAGGTCTCGAAGCGGTCGCGGCTCGGCCGGAGGGTCTGGCCGTCGACGAGGAATCGCGCACCGCGGCGGCAGCCGGGCGAGCCCGCCCAGTTGCGTTGAGGCGCAACGACGGCGGGCACCCAATATTGCCGGGTAGAATCCAGTCGATCGACCTCCGAGCGGCGCATCGGCCTCTCCTTCCAACCCGGCGATCATGGACCGCGGCGGGCCTCCTGTGAAGCCCGCCGCGTGTCTCAGCCGGCCGGCAGCGGATCGGCCAATCCGATGGGCTCGACGCTGTCCGGGTCCTGCGGCAGGTCGAACCGGTCGGCGTTCATGACCTTGGTCCAGGCGCTGACGAAGTCGCGCACGAACTTCTCCTCGTGCCCGGCCTCGGCTTAGACTTCGGCGACGGCGCGAAGCTGGCTGTTCGCCCCGAAGATGAGGTCGGTCCGGGTGGCGCGCCACTTCTCGTGCCGGCCGCCGCGGTCGAGGCCGATGAACTCCTCGTCGGCGCTGGTGTCGACCACCTGCCAGAAAGTGTCGTTGTCGAGCAGGTTGACGAAGAAGTCGTTGGTGAGCTGTCCCTTGCGCTGAGTGAACACGCCCTCCGGCCGGTCCTGGTAATTGGCGCCGAGCACTCGAAGCCCGCCCAGCAGAACGGTCATCTCCGGCACCGAAAGGCCTAGCAGCGAGGCACGATCGAGCAGCAGCTCCTCGGTCTTCACGCTGTGCTTGGTCTTCAGATAGTTGCGGAAGCCGTCGGCCACCGGCTCCATCACCGCGAAGCTCTCGGCATCCGTCCAATCCTGCGTGGCATCGCCGCGCCCGCCGGTG
>DASVUW010000186.1:0-2120 GCA_036386845.1 Allosphingosinicella sp.
CGGATTCGGCGACCGACGACCCGGTTCACAACGGACTTACCCCGTTCGGCCGAGCGATCGTCCGGGAGATGAACCGGCTGGGGATGATAGTCGACCTCAGCCACGTCTCGCCGAAGACCATGCACGACGTGCTCGACTCCACGAAGGCGCCGGTCATCTTCTCCCATTCGAACGCCCGGGCACTGATGGACCATGCCCGCAACGTCCCCGACGACGTCCTGAAACGCCTCCCGGCCAATGGCGGAGTGGTCATGGTGAACTTCTATCCGGGCTTCCTGTCCGATTCCTATCGCCGCCGGATGGCGGAGCGCGACGCCGAGGATTCGCGGCTGAAGAACCTCTATTCCGGCCAGCCGGATCGGCGGAAGGCCGCGCTCGACGCCTGGGACTCCGCACACCCGCCGGTCGAGGTTCCGCTGGCCGAGGTCGCCGATCATATCGAGCATGTCCGCAAGGTCGCCGGAGCGGACCATGTCGGGATCGGCTCCGACTTCGACGGGATCAGCGGTACGGCCCCCAAGGGGCTGGAAGGAGTCGAGGCCTATCCGGCCCTGCTCGCCGAGCTGGCCCGGCGCGGCTGGAGCGATTCGGATCTGGCGAAGCTGGCCGGGGGAAATATCCTCAGGGTGATGGAGCGGGCCGAGCGGGTCGCGGCCCGGATGAAGGACGAGCGGCCCCTGATCGCGACGCGAGAGCAGCTCGATAAGCCGACGCCGTAAAAACCTCTCCCTGCAGGGGAGAGGGAGGGGCCCGCCGCGAAGCGGTGGGAGGGTGAGGGCAGTTACGGAGGCCGTGTGCCCTCACCCTGGCGAGCTTCGCCCGCCTGTCCCTCTCCCCTGTAGGGAGAGGGATTTCAGGGAGCGACCGTGGGCGACGTATTCGCCTCCCCCGCCGGCTCCGCTTCCCCCTCCTCGGGCAACACCT
Source organism: Allosphingosinicella sp. (assembly GCA_036386845.1). Classification (GTDB taxonomy): domain Bacteria; phylum Pseudomonadota; class Alphaproteobacteria; order Sphingomonadales; family Sphingomonadaceae; genus Allosphingosinicella. Next base: position 925 of record DASVUW010000186.1, read on the forward strand.
CCCCATCCAGCGCAACCGGCGCCCCGATCCAGACGGCGTCGAGCAAATGGTCGCGCTTCGGGTCGGCCGTGTTGGGGTGGATGAGGATGCTGAGCCCGCGATTGTTGAGCATCAACCACGGCACCAGGCTCGCGAACAGCCCGGGCTCGAAGGCTATCTGATACATCGCCTTGCTGTGCGGCCCCACCGGCCGGTCCCACACCGTCCCGAGCCGGACCTCGAACCGCTCTGCCACAGCCTCCCGGATCGCCAGGGCCTGGTCGCGCTGGGTCTCCGGGTCGAAGTAAATGTGGGCGTGGTAGCTCGCGATCTCGGCGATCCGGCGGACCTCCACGGCTCAGACCGCCGGGTAGCGCAGCCGTCCGAGTAAACGGCTCAGCGAAGGCAGGCGGTCGCGGTTGCCGCGCCACTGCGCTTTCACCTTCTCGAATCGCATGACGTCGTCGATCCGCCTCGAGAGGAAAGCGCGGGTTGCGGCGAGGCCGTCGCTCGAGTCGTCGAGATAGACGAGGCTGGTCGAGCCGTAGACTCCCATCAATATGGCGCGCTTGGAATAATGGTTGAAGTCGGTCGCCTTGTCCCCCGCGATCCGCCACATCCGGTCCGCCGCACGCCAGCCGAGCCGGCCGGCCAGCGCCAGGTTCTGCGGCAAAGCGAGGATTGCCAGCGCCCTGCGAAGCGCCTCCTTGTGCGGGTTGATCACCTCCAGCCGGTACATGACCAGCCCGGCGATCCGCTCCCTGATCTTCATCGACTCGATCTTCTCGAGCGGGAAGTGGGCGGCCATCGCCCGGTCGATCGCGTCGAACCAGGCGTCGATCATCTCGGTCGCCCCGCCCGGAAAGGCGAGCCGCGCCCTGGGTGCCGGAACGCCCAGCTCCGCGGCGGCCATGGCCAGCGCCTTGTCGCTCCAGCCGTCGAACACGGCATTGCCGGGAATGAGCGGGGCCAGCGCCATCCGCAGTTCGTCGAGAGTCATCTCGTTCGGGGCGATTTCGGGCATGGCGAGTCAATGATCCTCGGCGACGAAGGATGCAAGGTCCACTCGTCGCCCCAGCGAAGGCTGGGGCCCCGGGGAGTGAAGGGCTCGGCGGTCTTCACCCCCTGGGGTCCCAGCCTTCGCTGGGACGACGTTATTCCCGCTCCTTTTCCGGCAACCTTATCAGCACCAGCGCGACGGCGATCAGCACCGCTCC
>DASVUW010000187.1:0-5212 GCA_036386845.1 Allosphingosinicella sp.
GGGAGGATTTACGCCTTCAGCTTCCACCCGGTGCGAAGCATCGCGTAAGTGACGATCCCCAGCCCGAGATTGATCGCCAGCAGAAGCAGCCCGCCGACCATGATCGGCGAATCCGAGGCGCCGAGGAAGCCGTAGCGGAAGCCGGAGATGACGTAGAAGAAGGGATTGGCGTGGCTGACCGCCCGGAAGACGGGGGCGAGGCTGTCGATCGAGTAGAAGGTGCCGGACAGCAGCGAGAGGGGCGCGACGACGAAGTTGGTGACCGCGGCGGCGTGATCGAACTTCTCGGCCCAGATCGAGGTGATCAGGCCGAAGAAGGCGAGCATCATGCTCCCCATCAGGCCGAACCAGAGCACCGCCCAGAGGTGGACCGGAGCGACATGGACTCCAGGCCATAGCTGCATGGCGAGGAACACCGCGAAGCCGACCATGGCGGCCCGGGTGACTGCGGCGCCGATCAGGCCGGTGATCAGCTCGGCCGTCGACAAAGGCGGCATCAGATAGTCGACGATATTGCCCTGGATCTTGCCGACCAGGAGCGAGAAGCTCGAATTGGCGAAGGCGTTCTGGAGCATCCCCATGACGATGAGGCCGGGCGCCAGGAAATCGGCGAAGTGGAAGCTCGAGGCGCCGAGCTGGACCATCCGGTCGCTTCGCCCAAGCGCGACGCTGAAGATGACCAGGAACAGCAGGGTCGTCAGGGCCGGGCCCCACACCGTCTGCAGCTGGACCTTGAAGAAACGCCTCACCTCCTTCACATAGAGGGTCCTGAGGCCGCCCCAGTTCACGTTCCGGATCACCGGGACGCCCGGGGCGGCCCGCATCCAATTCGAAGGCTGGTCGTTCACCGCGCCGTCGCTAGAGGCAGACGCCGTGAGCCGCAAGCACAGAGCCGCAAGCATTTGAAGGAAGGCGCCGCAACCATGTCCTGGACCGACGAACGGATCGACCGGCTGAAGGAGCTCTGGACCCAGGGCATGACGGCGAGCCAGATCGCCGACGAGCTTGGCGGAGTCTCGCGCAACGCGGTGATCGGCAAGGCGCACCGCCTCGGCCTCCAGTCGCGTCCGTCGCCGGTGAAGCCGAACGAAGCTCCCGGCGACTCCGCACCGTCGCCGTTCGAGCCCGAAGCCGTGGCGGAGGGCCCAGCCGAAGCCGAAACCGACGACGAGCCCGAGCCCGCCGACGACACTCCGCAAGTTCGGGAGCGGCCCGAGCCGGCGGCTGCTCCGGCGGAGCCCGCGGCCGCGCCCGCCGCTCCGCAGCCGCAGATCCGCTCGATCGGCCCGGGCGGGTTCGTCCGCCAGTCGCCGGGCGAGCAGCAGTCGCCGATCCCGCCGGCTCCGCCGCGCCGGCTCGTCCCGGCCAAGCCCAGCCCCGAAATCGCCGAGAAGACCGGCCTTCTCGATCTCAACGAGAAGATCTGCAAATGGCCGATCGGCCATCCCGGCGAGCCCGATTTCCATTTCTGCGGCAACCAGGCCAATCCGGGCTTCCCTTATTGCGTCGAGCATTGCGGGGTCGCCTACCAGGCGCAGATCCCCCGCCGCGACCGCCGCCCGCCCCCGCCCCTTCCGTTCGGCGGTCCGCGGATCCGCTGAACCGCGGTCATGGCGCTGTTCCTCATCCGGCATGACGAGGCAGCGCCATCGCTTCGGACGTGCGCCTCGCGCTCGAGCGGTTCGAGCTTCGCCCGGGCCTGATCCTGGTCGACAGCGAGCTGGACCCGCTCGCCATTCTACCACCGGATGAAATGGGCGCTCCGGCGCGGACGGCGACCAGGCCGCGGCAATTCCAAAGTCCTGAATTCACAAGGAGCAACAACCTGGATTAGCGCGATTCCGTGGAACGCGGATCGGGGCCGAACCGTTTGATGTTGGTCCGTAACAATGGCGAACCACCAAGCTAAATGTCTCAGGAAGAACAGGAATATTACGAGCGCCGCGCCGAGGCGGAGATCGCGCTCGCCCAGGCCGCGGCCCACCGCCGAGCCGTCCAGGCGCATTACGAGCTAGCCTCCGCCTATCTCGACCGGATCCATGGCGACCTGCCGAAATCCGGAGGCGGTCTGTTCACTTGATCCATTGACCGGGCCTTGCCTCGCGGAGCCGCCATGGCCCTGATTCCGAAGCTTCTCCTTGCCGCCCTCATCCCCCTTGCAGCTCTTGCGGTCAGGGGCGACGAGCCCGGCAGGGCCAGTGGGGCAAGCCCGGCCCCTTCCCTCGCGGCACTGAAGGACGCGGCCCGACCGCTCACCGGAGCGACGACGGACTATTCCGACATTCTCGCGGCGACGGCCGGCGCCCGCCGGATCCTGCTCGGCGAATCCACTCACGGCAGCAGGGAATATTACCGCGAGCGCGCCAGGCTCACCGAACGGCTGGTCCGGGAGCAGGGCGTGAATGCCGTCGCCATCGAGGGCGACTGGTCGTCGACCTACCGGGTCAATCTCTATGTGCGCGGCCTCGGATCCGATCGAAACGCCGCTCAGGCGTTGCGCGGCTTCACCAACTTCCCGGCCTGGATGTGGGGAAACGAGGAATTCCGGGATTTCGTCGAACGGCTGCGCGCTCTCAATCTGGAACGTCCGGCCGACCAGCGGGTCGGCCTCTACGGGATGGACGTCTACGACCTGTTCGACTCGGCCGAAGCGGTCCGGGCCTATCTCGCCGGAGCGGCCCCGGAGGCGGCCCGGCGAGCAGCCGCTTATTATCGCTGCTTCGCCCGCTACGGGCGGGACAAATGGGCTTACGGAACCGCCACCCGGGACCCGCGAAGATCGTGCCGGCCGCAGGCCCAGGCCGTGCTTGCCGAAGTGCGCCGGCTTCCGCGGCCGGCCGATCCGATAGCCGCCGAAGCCCGCTTCGCGGCCCTGCGCAGCGCAGCTTCGGTCGCTGCGGCCGAGGAATATTTCCGGACCGCGGCCGCCGGTTCGCTGGCCTGGAACGTCCGCGACCGGCACATGGCCGACAATGTCGACGAGATCGCCGGTCATGTCGAGGCGACGAGCGGCCGGCCGGGCAAGCTCGTCCTGTGGAGCCATAACACCCATTCGGGCGACGCGAGGGCGACCTTCGCAGCCGAGCGAGGCGAGCTCAATCTCGGCCAGCTGATGCGCCAGCGCCACGGCCAGGCGGCGTTCCTGGTCGGCTTCTTCAGCCATTCGGGAACCGTCTTCGCGGCTCCGGAATGGGACGCCCGCGGCCGCCGCTACGACATGCGGCCTGCCCTTGCCGGAAGCTATTCCGCGCTCTTCCATGCCTCGGGCGTGCCCGCCTTCTCCCTACTCATTCGAGGCAACCCCTCGGTATCGAAGCTCCTGGCCGAGCCGATGCTCGAACGGGCGATCGGAGTCGTCTATCTGCCGCACAGCGAGCGGACGGCCCATTATTTCGAAGCGCGGCTCGCCGAGCAGTTCGACGCGGCGATCTATTTCGACAAGACGACCGCTGTCACTCCGCTCGCCCGATGATCCGCGGCGCCTTCCTCCTCGCCGGGGCACTCCTCATGGCGGCCGCGCCGGCGGCCGAACGCTCCGCCGAGCGGGAGCTGATGGTGCTGACGGTGGCCAACATGGCGCAGACGGCCGGAGCCGAATCCCGGCGGATCGATCCCGCCGTGCTCCGGGCGATGCGCGAAGTTCCCCGCCACCTGTTCGTACCCGAGGAGGAGCGAGGCTTCGCCTATGAGAACCGGCCGCTTCCGATCGGCCACGATCAGACCATCTCCCAGCCCTACATCGTCGCGCTCATGACTCACCTGTGAAGGTCCGGCCGGCGGATTCGGTGCTCGAGGTCGGAACCGGCTCGGGCTACCAGGCCGCGATCCTCTCGAAGCTCGTCCGACGGGTGCATTCGATCGAGATCGTCGATCCGCTGGCGGCGCGCTCGGCCCGGGTCCTGAGCGGCCTCGGCTATGCCAATGTCGAGGTCCGCTCCGGCGACGGCTATGCCGGCTGGCCGGAGCGCGCGCCTTTCGACCGGATAATCGTCACCGCCGGAGCCGACCACATCCCGAAGCTGCTCCTCGACCAGCTTCGCCCGGGCGGTCGGATGGTCATCCCCCTTGGGAGGAAACCCGACACCCTCGAGCTCACCCTCGTGGAGAAGGACCCGGGCGGGAAAGTGCGTAAGCGCGCGCTCCTGCCGGTCCGCTTCGTGCCCCTCACCCGCCTGCCCGGCCATCGCCTTTCGAAGCCCGGTCGCCCGATCCGCCACAACCCCTGATCGCTGATTCCGCATCTGCGATGTCCGACTCGGGCACCGAGGAACCCGGCATGCACGCGACGCTCAGCTTTCGCGACCGCCGGCCGGGTGGATATAATTCGCCTCTGCGCCACCGCGCGGAGCAGAAAATCATTCAGGACAGCGCTCGGACGCAACCGCCATGCTTTTTTAGACCTCCATATTGTCAACTCGGGTGGTGGAGTATCTTCTGCGCGCGGTTTCGATTCTGAACCGTCCTGTCGAGAAGGATCTTGGATGTTCGCCGACGGCATTGGACTGATGGACCTGTTGCCTTTCATTGCCATAGGCTTTGCCGCCCAGCTGATCGACGGCGCGCTTGGAATGGCGTTCGGAGTGATCTCGACTACCCTGCTGATCAGCCTCGGAGTTCCGCCGGCCGCCGCTTCGGCGGGGGTGCACACCGTTGAGACCTTTACGACAGGCGTTTCGGGCGCCAGCCACATCCTCCATCGCAATGTCGACTGGAAACTGTTCGCCCGACTGGCGATACCGGGCGTGGTCGGGGGGGTCCTCGGCGCCTATGTGCTGAGCAACATCGATGCCGGCATCGCCCGCCCCTTCGTCCTCGCCTATCTTACCTCCATCGGCCTCTATCTGATCTGGCGCGGGTTTCATTATCCCCCGACTCACAAGCCGCCGCGAGTGATCGAGCCGCTGGGCCTGGCGGGCGGGTTCCTGGACGCTGCCGGAGGCGGCGGATGGGGGCCCGTCGTAACCGGGAATCTACTGGTTCAGGGAGCCGAGCCGAGGAAGACGATCGGCACGGTGAGCGCGTCTGAATTCGTTCTGACGACCACGATTTCGGCGACCTTCATCGCGACTCTCGGGTGGGCGGCATTCACGGCGGCAACGGTAGGGCTGCTTATCGGCGGAGTCTTGGCCGCGCCTCTCGGGGCGCTGGTCGTCAAGAAGGTGTCGGCCAAACGGCTGCTCGTCCTGGTCGGGTGCCTTCTCACCGTCACCAG
>DASVUW010000188.1:0-17762 GCA_036386845.1 Allosphingosinicella sp.
CGCGATGCCGGCGTCGGCGAGGCGCATCCGATGGCGGCCTTCGAAGGTGAACGGCTTGGTGACGACGCCGACTGTCAGTATGCCGCGTTCGCGGGCGCACTTGGCGATGATCGGAGCAGCGCCGGTGCCGGTGCCGCCGCCCATGCCGGCGGCGATGAAGCACATATGGGCGCCCTCGAGCGCCTTCTCGATCTCGTCGATCGCCTCTTCGGCGGCCGCCTTCCCGATCTCCGGCCGCGACCCCGCTCCCAGCCCCTGGGTGATCCTCAGGCCGAGCTGGATCCGCTGGTCGGCAGGCGAGGCGTTGAGCGCCTGGGCGTCCGTATTGGCGACGATGAAGTCGACGCCCTGGACGTCGTTCGCGATCATGTTGGCCACCGCATTGCCGCCGGCGCCGCCGACGCCGATGACGCTGATCCTGGGCCTCAGTTCATCTACTTCCGGCCGGATGAAGTCGATGCTCATGCTTGCTCTCCCCCTGTATTCGCCCAACGGGACCAACTCGTTAACTCACTTTGCACCAAGCGATTCTTGGGCGCGAGCGAAAAGTTAACGAACTGGTATTTTTTCGGTGTGGAGACCCCCGTGTGAGTCCCAAAAGTCACGGATCTGAATCCGAAAAGTCACGGGATGAATCTCAAAAACCACTCTTCACCGCATTCATGAGCCGCTGAACGATATTTCCGCCGGTTTCGCGCGGCACGATCCGGTCCGGGGACATCACCGATCTCAGGTCCAGTTCGTCCGAAGCAGCGAACAAAGCGAGCCCGACGAGGGTCGTGAAACCGGGCCCGGAATGGGCATCGGGCAAGCCCGGCAGGTTGGGCCGGCCGATCCTTACCGCACGCCCCAGCACGCCCTGCGCGTAATCGGCGATCCCCTTCAGCTCGGAGCCTCCGCCGGTCAGGACCACCTGCCGCCCGAAGGGCCCGCCGAAGCCGAGATCCTTCAAGGCCGCGGCGATCTCGCCCGTGAGATGCTCGAGCCTCTGGCGGATGACGGCGATGAGCTGAGCGCGGGTGATCCGGGCCGCTTCGGTCCCCTCCTCTGACCCCGCGATCGGCGACAGCTCGATCATGTCGTGATTGTCGCGCGGGCTCGTGGTGGCGGAGCCGTAGAAGCATTTCATCCGCTCCGCCTCGACCCGGCGGGTGCCGAAGGCGGAGGCGATGTCGTCGGTGATGTCGATCCCGCCGACCGGGATCGACTTCAGGCCGAGCAGCATCCCGCCGGCGAAGACCGAGACGTTGGTCACGCCCGCGCCGAGCTCGACCAGAGCCACTCCGAGCTCGCGCTCCTCGTCGCTCAGGCACGCTTTGCCCGCCGCCACCGGGGAGGCGACGATCGCTTCCACTCCGAGATGGGCGGAGCGGACGCACAGGTCGAGGTTGCGCACCGGCGACGGGTCGCCGGCGATGACGTGGATGTCGACGGCGAGCTTGTCGGCGTGGAGGCCGAGCGGCTTCTTCACGCCCTCGAGCCCGTCGACCGTATAGAGCGCGGGCAGAGCGTGGAGGATCATCCGGCCGTCGTTGCTGATCGATTCCCGGCCGATCCCGAGCAGCTGGTCGATGTCCGCCTTCTCGATCCGGCGCCCGCCGATCTGGAGCTCGACGCTTGCGACGGTGCTGACCAGCCCGCCCGCGGAGAATCCGACGAAGACGTCCTCGATGTTGGTCGCCGCGATCCGCTCGGCCTGCTCGACCGCCTCCCGGATCGCGCCTTCCGTCTTCTCCATGTCCGCGATGAAGCCGCGCTTCACGCCCTGGCTCTGGCGCTGGCCGGTGCCGAGGATCTTCAATCGCCCGTCCTCGCCCGGCTCCGCGATCAGCGCGGACACTTTCGACGAGCCCACGTCGAGGGCGGTGACGAGCCTGCGCTGGGCCTGGACGGTGGGGCGCTTCATCAGATCGTCCGGGCGGTGTCGACGTCGCCGCTTCCGGTTCCGGCCGGCGCCGCGGGCGGGGCCTCGGGAACGATGTCGGGCACGGTGCTCCCCGGATCCCCCGGGAGCCGGATCAGCATCCTCTTGGGATCGCGCATGTCGATCCGGACATAGCCCTTGCCGAGCAATTGCACCGACTGGTCCATGCTCGCGAACTTGGCGAGCGCCTTGCGCGCCGCCGCTTCGCCTTCGGGGAGCGCGAGCACTTCGCCTGACTGGAAGCGCAGGTCCCAGCGCCGTCCGCCGACCCAGCTAGCGCCGGCCATGGCCGGCTTGAGGTTGGGCGCCGACTGGGTGAGCCTGGCGAGCTCGCCCGCGTGAAGATTGGCGGCTGGGCCGATCAGAAGCGGCAGATCGGGCATCGCGTCGAGCTTGACCGCCTCGAGGACGACCCCGTCCATGTCGATCAGGGCGAGCCGCTGGTTGTGCTGCCAGATGGCGGCGGGCCGCCGCTCGACGATGTCGACGACCAGGGTATCGGGCAGCCGCCGCGAGACCCGGGCGTCGCGTACCCAGCCGAAGCGGAGCAGGCGCTCCCGGGTCGCTTCCAGATCGACCAGCGGCATCGCCGTCGACGGCTGGTCGAAGGCGATGTTGTAGACGTCGATCTGGCGGATATGGTGGGCGCCCTTGATCTCGACCCGCTTCATCGCGAAGCCCATCTCGCCGACGCTCTCCCCCAGCGTGCCGCCGACCATCTGCGGGATCCGGAGCGCCCAGAGAAGTGCGCCGGCGAGCGCGATCATCATTCCGAAGAATATCCACCAGCTGAGCCGGCGCACCGCGTCCGGAAGCGCCGGGGCGGGCGGCGCCCCACGGCCGCGCCCGCCCTTGGCCCGCGCCGGCGCCTTGGCCTTGCCGCGCTGACTCGAGCCGCGTGCGATCGCCTTGCTCATAACGCTTCCTCCACGATCTTCTGGACGAGCTCGGCATAGCTCATGCCGCGATACCGGGCCTGCTCTGGAACGAGGCTCAAGGGTGTCATGCCCGGCTGGGTGTTGATCTCGAGCAGATAGAGGCCGTTCACACCCTGCTCGTCATCCCACCGGAAGTCCGCGCGCGAACACCCCCGGCAGCCGAGCGCCCGGTGCCCGTCGAGCGCCATCTTCATCGCCGCCTGTTCGATGTCCTCGGGCACTTCCGCGGGGCAGATATGCTGGGTCATGCCTTCGGTATATTTGGCGTCGTAATCGTAGAAACCGGATTTGGGCTGGAGCTCGGTCACCGCCAGGGCCTCGTCGCCGAGCACCGCCACCGTCAGCTCGCGGCCGCGAATGAAGGGCTCGGCCAGCAGCCGCTCGAAATGCCGCCACGGCCCTTCGCTCTCGCGCCCGATCGGGTCGCCATAATTGCCGCCCTCGGCGACGATGGCGACTCCGACCGACGAGCCTTCGTTGACCGGCTTCAGGACATAGGGCCGGGCCATCGGGTCGGCCTCGTAGAGGCTCTCGCTCTCGACCATCGTCCCCTCCGGCATCCTTATGCCGCGCGGGACCAGAACCATCTTAGTCAGCTCCTTGTCGATGGCGATGACCGAGGTCTCTACTCCGCTATGGGTATATTTGAGGCCCATCAGGTCCATCAGCCCCTGCACCGTCCCGTCCTCGCCGGGCGTTCCGTGGAGCGCGTTGAAGACGACATCCGGAGCGGCCTCGCGAAGCCGCTCGGCGACGTCGCGGCCCATGTCGATCCGGGTGACCCGGTGGCCGAGGCTTTCGAGCGCGTCGGCGACTCCCGAGCCGCTGGACAGCGAGACCTCCCGCTCCGCGGACCAGCCGCCCATGAGCACGGCTATGTGGAGGGGGGGCGTCATAGCCGCGTCGTCCCAGCGAAGGCTGGGGCCCCATGGGGTGAAAGGCGCAGGCGTTCTTCACCCGCTGGGATGCCAGCCTTCGCTGGCATGACGATCGCTCGCACGCTCACTTCGCCACTCCCACCCTCTGAATCTCCCACTCCAGTGCGATGCCCGAATGCTCCAGCACGCGTCGCCGAACCTCCTCGCCCAGAGCCTCGATATCCGCGCTGCTGGCTTTGCCTAAATTGAGCAGGAAGTTGCAATGCTTTTCAGAGACTTGGGCATCCCCGATGGTCAGTCCGCGGCAGCCGGCCTCGTCGATCAGCTTCCAGGCCTTGGTCCCCGGTGGATTCTTGAAGGTCGAGCCGCCGGTCCGGCTCCTCAGCGGCTGGCTCGCCTCGCGCTCGGCGGCGATTCGGTCCATCTCTGCGCCGATCGCCGAGCGTTCGCCCGGCACGCCCTGGAACAGGGCTTCGACCACGACCGCCCCCTCCGGGACCTCGCTATGGCGGTAGGTGTAGCCGAGCCGCTCCGCCGGCCAGGTTTCGATCCGCCCCTCGCGCAGAACCAGTGTCGCCTCGACCAGGATGTCGGCGACTTCGCGGCCGTAGGCGCCGGCGTTCATGCGGACCGCTCCGCCCGCCGTGCCCGGGATGCCGCGAAGGAATTCGAGGCCCGCGATATCCACGTCGCGAGCCTTGGACGCGACTGTGATCCCCATCGCTCCGCCGCCGGCGCGGACCCGGTTACCGGGCTCGACGCGGACATGGCTCATCGCCTTGGGCAGCCGGACCACCACTCCGGGGACCCCGCCGTCGCGGACGATCAGGTTCGAGCCCACTCCTACCGGCATGACCGGGACGGAGGGATCGAGCTCGGCCAGGAAGCGGGCGAGGTCGTCGACGTCATTGGGCCGCACCAGCCATTGCGCCGGTCCGCCGGTCCGGAACCAGATGAAGTCGGCGAGCGAGCCCCGAGGCTCGATTGTTCCGCGAAGGGGAACATCCCCCACCCCGAACCCCTCCCCTGAAGGGGAGGGGCTTAAGAGGAGAGCGTTGGAAAGCCCCTCCCCTTCAGGGGAGGGGTTGGGGTGGGGCCTGTCGGTCATGGCGCTCATGCCTTAGCCGCCCTCGCACAGGCGATTCCGTCGGCGAGGCCGGCGGCCCACTTCGTGATGTCCCCGGCGCCGAGGCAGATCACCATGTCGCCGGCGGCGGCGAGGTCGCGAAGGCTGAGGCAAAGCTCCTCGACGTCGGCGACGGCCTTGACCGCGCGGTGGCCGCGCTGCTTCAGCCCCTCGGCCAGGGCTTCGGAATCGACCCCTTCGATCGGCTCCTCGCCAGCCGGGTAGACGGGGGTGACATAGACCACGTCGGCGTCGTTGAACGCACCCTGGAACTCTTCCATCAGGTCGCGAAGCCGAGTGTAGCGGTGCGGCTGGACGACCGCGATCACCCGCCCCTGGGCACCCTCGCGCGCCGCCGACAGGACCGCTCGGATCTCGGTCGGATGATGGCCGTAATCGTCGATGATCGTCGCGCCCTCGATCTCGCCGACCTTGGTGAACCGCCTCTTCACCCCCCCGAACTTCTCGAAGCCCTTCGCGATCGTCGAGTGCGGGATTCCGAGCTCGGCGGCGACCCCGATCGCGGCGAGGGCGTTCTGGACGTTGTGCCGCCCCGGCATCGGCAGCTCGACGTCGGTGATGGTGGAAACCTCGCCCGACCGGTCGCGAAGCGAGACGTCGAACAGGTTGCCGCCCGGAACCGGACGGACATTCTCGCCGCGCACGTCGGCTAGCGCGGCGAAGCCGTAGGTCACCACGCGCCGGTCGCGGAGTCGCGGGATGATTGTCTGGACCTCCGGATGGTCGACGCAGAGCAAGGCGGCGCCATAGAAGGGCACGTTCTCGACGAACTCGACGAAGGCGTCCTTGACCTTTTCGAAGCTGCCATAATGGTCGAGATGCTCGGGATCGATGTTGGTGACGACTGCGAGGGTCCCGTCGAGCCGAAGGAAGCTGCCGTCGCTCTCGTCCGCCTCGACCACCATCCAGTCGGAGCTCCCAAGACGCGCGTTGGAGCCGTAGGCGTTGATGATCCCGCCGTTGATCACCGTCGGGTCGATCCCGCCGGCGTCGAGCATCGCCGCGATCATCGAGGTCGTCGTGGTTTTGCCGTGCGTGCCCGCGACCGCGACGGTCGATTTCAGACGCATCAGCTCGGCGAGCATCTCGGCCCGCCTCACCACCGGAATGCGCCGCTCATAGGCGCAAACCAGCTCCGGATTGTCCTTCCTAATCGCGGTCGAGATCACCACCACCGCGGCATCGCCCAGATTGTCGGGATGGTGGCCGACCTTGACCGGGATCCCCGCCTTTCGAAGGCCTTCGACGACATAGCCTTCGGCGACGTCGGAACCCTGCACCTTGTAGCCCAGGATGTGCATCACCTCGGCGATCCCGGACATCCCGATCCCGCCGATACCGACGAAGTGGATGGTGCCGATGTCCTTGGCGACCCCTCTCATCCCCCGCCCCGCCATCAGGCGAAAGCCCCGCCCGGGATCGGCGTGAGGATCAATTCCTCGGCGGGCATCGGGTCCGTGCCGAGGTCGCGGCCGGTCATCTCGACGAGGTCGGCGAGGTCGCTCGCCGCATTGGGCCGGCCCACGGCCCAGGCGCGCGATGCCGCATTGGCGAGGGACGCGGGCTCGAGGCCGAGCTTCTGCATCTGCTTGGCGAGCTCGACCGGCGTGAAGCTTCTCTGGTTGATCGTTCGGGCGCCGCCGGCCTTGGCCATTTCGAGGGCGTTGGCCGTCTGATGGTCGTCCGTCGCGGAAGGAAGAGGGATGAGGATAGCAGGCCGGCCGGCCACGGTCAGCTCCGCGATGGTAGAGGCTCCGGCGCGGGCGATGACGAGGTGGGTCCAGGCGAGCTTGTCCGGCATGTCGGGAATGTAGGTGGCGAGATCCGCGGCGATCCCCAGCGCCGCGTAACGGGCCCGGACGCTGTCGATATCCTCGGCCCGGCATTGCTGGGTGACCTGCAGCCGCCGGCGGAAATGCTCGGGCAGGAGGCCCAGCGCCTCGGGCACGACCTGGGAGAGTATGGTGGCGCCCTGGCTCCCGCCGGTGACGAGCAGCCTGAACACGCCTTCGTCGGTCAGCTCGGGATAAGGCTGGTCGCGAAGCGCGAGCACCTCGTCGCGAACCGGATTGCCGACGAGGTGGGTCTTGCCTTCCCGGTTCTTGGCCAGCCGCTGGACGTTCGGATAGGCGGTGGCGATCGCGTCGACCCGGCCCGAGACGATCCGGTTGACCCGGCCGAGCACGGCATTCTGCTCGTGGATGAGGGTCGGGATCCGGTCGCGCTGGGCCGCCATAAGCGCGGGCAGCGCCGGATAGCCCCCGAAGCCGATCACCGCCGACGGCTCGAACGTCTCGTAGAGCCGCGACGCCATCGCCCGGCCGGTGAAGATCTTGCTTATCGCCCGGATCCAGCCGATCGGCCCGCCGCCGAGGCGGCCCGCCGGAAGGATATGGACCGGGACGCCTTCGAATAGGCCCGGTATCCGGGCGCCGCGGTCGTCGGTGACGAGCGCCACCCGGTGGCCCCGCCGCATCAACTCCTCGGCAAGCGCGTGGGCGGGGATCATGTGCCCGCCCGTTCCGCCCGCGGCCAAGACGTAGTGGCGGCTCAGCATGGCATCCCTCTCTCGTCATGCCGGACTTGATCCGGCATCCATGAACACAGGAGTCCGAGAACTCTCCTCAAGCGTCCGTGTTCATCGATTCCGGCTTTCGCCGGAATGACGGCCATCATCGTCCGCTCCATTTCACCACATAAGGCGAGCGGTGCAGATACGGGTTCCTCCGGGTGAAGGCGAGCAGGAGCCCCATTCCGATCGACAGCGCCACCATCGACGAGCCGCCATAGCTGATGAAGGGGAGAGTCATCCCCTTGGAAGGCGCGATCTGGACGTTGACGGCCATATTGATGAGGGCCTGCAGCCCGAACTGGCAGACGAGCCCGGCGGCGGCGAGGACGACGAACTTGTCCTCCTCGTGGAGGAGCCGGATCAGGACCCGGGCGACGATGACCAGGTAGATGGCCGCGATGGCGAGGCAGGCGATGATCCCGAACTCCTCGCCGATGACGGAGAAGATATAGTCGGTGTGCGGCTCGGGCAGGTGGAACTTGCGCACCCCCGCCCCTGGCCCGGCCCCGAAGAGCCCGCCCGCGGTCAGGGTCCTCAGCGCCGACTCGACCTGATAGGTGTCGTGACCGCCGGCGCCGCTGAACAGGAAGGCGTCGATTCGGGTCGTGGCGACCGGATAGAAGAAATAGGCCATGACGATGGCGATGATTCCACCGAGGCCCAGCAGCCCCAGGGTGCGGAGCGACACTCCGGACAAGGTGAGCAGCATCACCCAGGCCGCGGCGAAGATGATCGTCTCGCCGAAATTGGGTTGCTGCATGAGGAGCAGCGCGATGAGCCCAGTGCAGATGCCCGAGAGCGGCACCACCGGAAGGCTCGCGTCCTGCTCCTTCAGGGAAAGCATCCAGGCGATGCTGACGATGTAGAGCGGCTTCAGGAATTCCGACGGCTGGAACTGGGAGAAGCCCACTCCCAGCCAGCGCCGGGCGCCGTTCACTTCCACTCCGATGATCGGCACCAGGAACAGCAGAGCCGTGAAAAACAGCGTTCCGATCAGGCACCAGCGCTTGGCCTTGGTCCTGGGAAGCATCGAAACCGCGACCATCACCGGAAGCGAGACGATGATCCACACCAGCTGGCGATAGAAATAATGAAGCGGGGTGTAGCTCACCCCCCCGCCCGAAAGGCGCTGTCCGGCGGCAGGCGAGGCGGCGGCGACGGCGATGAGGCCGATCGCGATCAGGACCGCGACGAAGAAGAGGAGGACCCGGTCGATTTCCCAGAACCACCGGCCGGCGGCGCTCCGGTCCGACCGGCCAAGCCGGTTCTCGGTCCTGCTCTTCAGCTGTGCGACTACGCCCATCTACAACGCCTCCACCGCGGCCCGGAAAGCATCCCCCCGAGCCTCATAATCCCGAAATTGGTCGAACGATGCGCAGGCGGGCGACAGAAGCACCACCTCGCCCGGACGAGCCGCCTCGGCTGCGGCCCCGACGGCCTCGAACAGCATCTCGCATTCGTTGACGGGCACCTTCTCCCGAAGCAGCCTTGCGAACATCGGGCCCGCCTCGCCGATCGTGTAGGCGGCCCGGACATGATCGAGGAACGGCTCGCAGGCGTCGAGATCCTCGGACTTGGGAAGCCCGCCCAGGATCCAGTGGACCGCCGGATAGGCCGCCAGCGCGGGCGCCGCCGAAGTCGGGTTGGTCGCCTTGCTGTCGTTGACGAACAGCACTCCGTTCTTCTCCGCGACCCGCTCCATCCGGTGGGGAAGACCGGGATAGGTGGCGAGGCCCCGGGCGATCGCCTCGTCCTCGACTCCCAGCGCTTTCGCCACGGCCACGGCGGCCGCGATGTTCTGGGCGTTGTGCGGCCCCTGAAGAGCCGGCCAGAGCGACTGGTCGTTCACCTGGTCCGAGGAGACCAGCGCCTTGCGCCCCCTTATCTGCCCAGCGATGGCGCGCGCATAATCGTCCTCGGCCGCGATTACCGCGACATGGTCCGGCGACTGCATCGCGAACAGCCGCGCCTTCGAGGCGGCATAATCGTCGACTCCGTCGTAGCGGTCGAGATGGTCGGGCGTGATGTTGAGGAGCACCGAGACGTCGCAGTCGAGGCTTCGGGTGAGGTCGATCTGGTAGGAGGAGAGTTCGAGGACGTAAACGCCGCCCTCGGGAAGCGGCTCCTGGCCGAGGATGGGGAACCCGATATTCCCGGCCATGGTCGAGGGACGGCCGGCGGTCCGCACGATGTGGTGGACGAGGGCGGTCGTGGTCGACTTGCCGTTGGTACCGGTTATCCCGACGACGAGATGCGGCGGAAGCGACGGCCGAGCCAAAGCGAACAACTCGATGTCGCCGATCAGCGGCACCCCCGCCTCCCGGGCCCGGGCCGCGATCGGGTGCCGATTGAGGGGCACGCCCGGGGAGACGACGATCCCGTCATAGCCGTAGAGCGAGGTGGTCAGCGGGTCGGCGAGGCGAATTGCCTCCCCATCGCCAGATGGGGAGGGGGACCAGGCGAAGCCTGGTGGAGGGGTATTTGGCGAGGCCTCGTCAGTTACCCCTGCACCACCCTTCGGGTGGTCCCCTTCCCCACGGCTTCGCCGCAGGGAGGCCAGATGCGCCCGAGTTTCTTCATTCTGGTCCCAGGCCATGACTTCGGCGCCGCTCGCAATAAGCGACTCGACGGTCGCCATGCCCGAGCGCGCCAGCCCGTAGACGGCGTATTTCTTCCCGGCGAAGGCGGAGGACCTGATCATCTCAGCTTGAGCGTCGACAGGCCGGCCAGGGCGAGGACGAAGGCGATGATCCAGAAACGGATGACGATGGTCGCCTCGGACCAGCCGATCTGCTCGAAATGGTGGTGGATGGGCGCCATCTTGAAGATCCGCCGCCCGGTCCGCTTGTAGAAGAAGACCTGGATGATGACGCTCATCGCCTCCACCACGAACAGCCCGCCGATGATCCCGAGCACGATCTCGTGCTGGGTCGCGACCGCGATCGCTCCCAGCGCTCCACCCAAGGCAAGGCTCCCCGTATCGCCCATGAAGACCGCCGCGGGCGGAGCGTTGAACCACAAAAAGGCGAGCCCCGCTCCGACGATCGCCGAGCAGAGAATAGGCAGGTTGCTCGCGTCCAGGACGAAGGGAATCCCGAGATAGGCCGCGAAAACGGCGTTGCTGGCGACGTAGGAGATGACGAGGAAGGCGAGGCTCGCGATGATCACCGGCATTGTGGCGAGCCCGTCCAGCCCGTCGGTGAGGTTCACCGCATTGCCGAACGCCACCACCACGAAGGCCCCGAAGAACGGGTAGGCGAAGCCCAGATCGACGACCGGCCCGTTGTAGAAGGGGATGTAGAGCTCGGTGCCGGCCCCCCAGGTGATGATCGTGCAGCCGATCCCGGCCACGACGAACTCGGCGAGCAGCCGGGTCCGGCCGGAAATGCCGGCATGATGGCGCTTGGTCACTTTGTCGTAATCGTCGAGGAACCCTATCAGGCCGAAGCCGACGGTGATGAACAGGCAGGCCCACAGGAAGGTGTTGCGGAAGTCCATCCACAGCAGCATCGAGACGGTGAGCGACGTCAGGATCATCAGACCGCCCATGGTCGGCGTGCCGCGCTTGGCGAGGTGCGACTGCGGCCCGTCGATCCGGATCGGCTGGCCGTGCCCCTGGCGGACCCGCAACCAGCCGATGAACTTGGGGCCGATGATCAGGCCGATGAGGAGTGCCGTCGCCGTCGCCGCGCCGGCCCTGAACGTGATGTAGCGAATGAGGTTGAGCACCCCCGGGAAGCCAAGCTGTTCGGCAATCCAAAGAAACATCAGCTTTTCCCGCCCGCCAGCGCCTCGACGAGGGCGGCGAGTCCGATCGAGTTGGAGCCCTTGACGAGAATCGCATCGCCCGGCCGGGCCTCGGTCCGAGCAAGCTCGATCGCCGTCGCCGTGTCCGGCACATGCGCCATTTTAACCTTTGCGCCAAGGGCTTTCGCCAGCGCCTCCATCTCTTCTCCGACGAGGATGGCAAGCTCGATCCCAGCGCCCTCGACCGGCCCGGCCAAGCCGGCGTGGAACGAGTCCGAGCTCTCCCCGAGCTCCTTCATTCCGCCCAGCACCGCGATCCGCCGCCCGGCGACGGAAAGGGCCCCGAACGTCTTCAGGGTCGCCGCCATCGAAGCCGGGTTGGCGTTGTAGCTCTCGTCGATCAGAAGCGCTTCGCCGCCGCCCAGCGCGATCCGATGCCGCTCGCCGCGCCCCTTGAGCCCAGGCAGATCCGCCAGCGCAAGCCCGGCCTGCGCGAGGTCGCCTCCCAGGGCCTCGACCGCCCCGAGGACTGCGAGCGCGTTCGACACCCAATGCTCGCCCGGCTGCGAGATGGTGAAGGTCAGCCCGGCTCCGGGCAGAGTCGCGGTGACCAGCGATCCGCCGCCCGGCGACGGTACGATGTCGCGGGCTCGGATATCCGCGCCTTCGCCGAGCCCGAAGCTGAGCACCTTCGAGGCATAAGGGCGGGCGGCCGCCGCGAGCCGATTTCGATAGGGGCTGTCGTGGGGGACGAGCGCGGTCCCGCCCTCTTCCAGGCCCTGGAAGATCTCGCCCTTGGCGTCGGCGATCGCCTCCTCGCTGTCGAAGAACGCGCGATGGGCGGAGGCGATGGCGGTGACGATGGCGACATGGGGCCTGACCAGCCGGGTGAGCTGCGCCAGCTCGCCGGCGTGGTTCATCCCCATCTCGAACACCCCGAAGCGCGTGTCGCGAGGCATTCGCGCGAGCGACAGCGGAACGCCGACATGGTTGTTGTAGCTCTTGACCGACCGGTGCGCCTCGCCCGGGGCGGCTCGGTCCAGCGCCGCGTAGAGCGCCTCCTTGGTCCCGGTCTTGCCGGCCGATCCGGTGACCCCGCAGATTCGGGCGGAGGTACGGTTGCGGGCGGCGCGGCCGAGGGCGTTGAGAGCGGCGGCGGTGTCTTCGGCCCGGACGTGGGGCCGGTCGATTTCTTCCGAGACGATCGCCCCCGCTGCGCCCGCCGCGAAAGCCTTGTCGAGGAAGAGATGTCCGTCCGTCGCCTCGCCCTTCAGAGCGACGAACAGATGGCCGGGTTCGACCTCGCGGGAATCGAACGCGACCCCAGAGACTTCGAAAGCGCCATCGGTCTCTCCGCCGACGGCAGCCGCGATTTCCTGGGAGGTCCAGAGGCTCATAGCCCCTCCCCTGCAGGGGAGGGGTTTGGGGTGGGGGAGGTGTAGATGAAGGTCTCGGCGGCCGCGGACTTGAACAGCCCCCACCCCCACCCCTCCCCTGAAGGGGAGGGGCTTATCTGCTGCTTGCGCCACGTCATGCCGCGCACTCCCTGGCGACCGTGACATCGTCGAAGGGAAGCACCTTGTCGCCGACCACCTGGCCCTGCTCGTGACCCTTCCCCGCGAGGAGTACGATATCGCCCGGGCCGGCTTGGGCCACCGCCTCGGCGATCGCCTCGCGACGGCCCGGGACCTCGCGCGCCGCGCGGGCGCCCTCCATGATGTCGCGCCGGATCGCCGCCGGATCCTCGCTCCTCGGATTGTCGTCCGTGACGATGGCCAGGTCGGCGAGCCGCGCCGCCGTCGCCCCCATCTCCGCCCGCTTGCCGACATCGCGGTCGCCGCCCGCTCCGAAGACGATGATCAGCCGGTCCCTCGCGTGGGGCCGGAGCGCCGCGATCGCCGCCTCGATCGCGTCGGGCGTATGGGCGTAGTCGACATAGACCGGTGCCCCGGCCCGGGTGATCACTGCGCGCTCGAGCCGTCCGCGCACGCCCTGGACCCGCCCGAGGCTCGCGAGGGTCCTCGCCAGGTCGCCCCCGGTCGCGAGGACGAGTGCGGCCGCGGTCAGCGCGTTGGCGGCCTGATAGGCCCCGATCAGCGGGAGCTCGATCTTGTGACTCTTTCCTTCGGCCTCGACAACGAGGCGCTGGCCGAGCTGGGTCGGCTCGCGCTCGAGCAGCTTCAGCGCCTCTCCGCGCCGTCCCACCGTCAGCAACCGAAGCCCTCTCGCCCCGCACCGCCGGATAACTTCGTCCGATTTCGGATCGTCGGTCCAGATCACGGCGGAGCCGCCCGGCTCGAGGACTTCGTCGAACAGCCGCATCTTGGCCTCGAAATAGGCCTCCATCGTCTCATGATAGTCGAGATGGTCGCGGGTGAAGTTGGTGAAGGCCCCGGCCCGGACCGGCAGGCCCTCGGTCCGGTATTGCGACAAGCCGTGGCTCGACGCCTCGAACGCGGCATGGCTGACGCCTTCGCGCGCGAGCCCGGCCATGTTCGACAGGAAGGTGACGATGTCCGGCGTGGTGAGGCCGGTCGTGGTCCGGTCGTCTGCGGTGGTGACGCCAAGCGTCCCGATCGAGGCGGCGTGATGCCCGGCCATCCGCCACAATTGTCGGGTCAGCTCGACGCTGGAGGTCTTGCCGTTCGTGCCCGTGACCGCGACGACTGTCTCTGGAAAGGGCTGGAAGAATTTCGCGGCCAGCCGGGCGAACTCGCGCCGCGGCTCTTCCGCCGCGACATGGGCGGCTCCGTCGACGGGGACTCCGGGCCGGGCCACGACCGCCACCGCTCCGGCGCTCACGGCCTGGGGGATGAAGTCCTCGCCGTTGAAGAGGCTGCCTCGGAAAGCGCCGAAGACGGTGCCGGGCGCAACCTTGCGGTGATCGATCGCGAATCCCGTCACCCGGGAATCGCCGCCGATTCCCGCGAGGTCGGCGAGGCGCATCGATCAGCCTTCCTTTTTAACGTATTGGAGAACCTCGGCCATGTTGACGTCGCGGCGCTCGTCCGGCTGGACCCCGAGCAGGGCGCCGATCCGGCCGATCACCTTCGACACGACCGGAGCGACGTTCCAGCCGGCCGTGTGGAAGCCGAAGGTTTCGGCAGTCGATTTGGGATCGTCGAGCATTGCGACGACCACGTAGCGCGGTTCGTCCATCGGGAAAACGCCCGCGAAGGTGGTGACGACGGCCGCGCCGGTATAGCGGCCCCCGACGATCTTTTCGGCGGTTCCGGTCTTGCCGCCGACCCGATAGCCCTTGGCGTCGGCCTTGCCGCCGGTTCCGTCGGTCACGACCAGCCGAAGCAGCGCCCGCATCCGGTAGGACGTGTCCTCGCTGAACACCCGGCGGCCCTGCGGCACCGGGAAGTTCTTGTCATGCTTGAGCAAGGTCGTCGGGCGCCAGATGCCGCCGTTGAACAAGGTGGCGTAGCCGTTGGCGAGGTGGAGCGGAGTGACGGCGATGCCGTGGCCGTAGCCGACCGTCATCGTCGCGACCTCGCCCCAATTGGCGCCCGGAGTGAGGGTGCGGCCGCGCTCGTTCAGCTCGATCGAGATCGGCTCGAGGAAGCCCATCTTGCGGAGGAATTCCTGCTGCTTGGCCGATCCGACCTGGGCGGCGATCTGGGCGGTGCCGATGTTCGACGATTCCGCCATGATCTCGGCGACGCTGCAGGCCCTTCCGAACGGATGGGTGTCGGTGATCGTGAAGCCGCCCGCGGCCAGCCCGCGCGGGCAATTATACATCTGCCCGAAGCTCTTCACGTGGCCCGTGTCCATCGCCATCGCGACGGTGAACGGCTTGAAGGTGGAGCCGAGCTCGTACACCCCCAGGGTCGCCCGGTTGAAGCCGGCCTGCTCCGCGTTGCGCCCCGGCTTGTTCGGATTGAGCTGCGGAAGGGAGGTCATGGCGATAACTTCGCCGGTCTTGATGTCGAGCACGATCCCGGCGGCGCCGATCGCGCTGAACTTCGTCATCGCGGCGCTGAGCTCCGCCTCCATGACGCCCTGGACCCGGGCGTCGATCGAGAGCGCGACGGGCGTCCCGCGAAGGGCTGGGTCGCTGAGCCGATCCTGGAGCACCCGCTCCATCCCGGCGACTCCGTTGCCGTCGAAATCGGTCCAGCCGAGGATGTGGCCGGCCATGGCGGTCTGGGGGTACATGCGCTGGGGCTCGCGGCTGAACTCGATCGCCGGCTCGCCCAGGGCGTTCACCGCGGCGACGAGTTCGGGAACCGCCCGGCGGCTGAGATAGAGGAAGGTCTTCCCCGAAGTGAGCATCGCCTTGTACTCGGCGGCGCTTCGCTCGGGCATCAGCTGGGCGAGCTTGACGGCCAGTTCGGCGGGGTTGCCGAGCAACCGGTCGGGATGGATCGCGATCGACCAGGCGTCGATCGTCCGGGCCAGAGGCGTTCCGTTGCGGTCGACGATGTCGGCGCGGGGCGGGATCAGCGGATTGCCGATCTGGCCGGCGCCGGCCCGGTCGGTGAACAGCTGAAGGAACAGCAGCCGGCCAGCGATCAGCATGGTCACCCCGGCGAAGACCAGCATCATCAGCATCAGCCGCTGATAGGTGAGGCTCAGCCCCTGCGGGCGGTGGCCTGCGCCGCCGAAGCGGTCGGAGAGGATCGCCGCGCTGGCCATCAGTTGCCGCCGCCTCCTTTTCCCTTGGAGCGCGGGGCAGCCGAGGCGGCTTCGCGGACCGGCTTCGCGGCGGCCGCGGTGCGCAAGGTTTCAGGCTTGGCCGCCGGCTTGGCGGTCGTTCGGGGCGCGGTCGCCTCGGGTTTGACCGCAGCCGCGGAAGCCGTCCGCTGAGCGCTCGGCTTCGCCTTCTTGGCGGCGGCCTTCGAGCGGTCGGGCCCGGCCTTGGCCGGCGTGGCGGAAGCCGTTCGCGGGGTCTCGGGCTTGACGGCCGCGGGCTTTGGCTTCGCGGGGGCTTTTGCGGCCGGCGTCGAAGCGGCCGGAGCAAGCGCCGCGGCCTTCGGCTTGGCCGGGGCCTCGGCCGTCGTGAAGCTCGCCCGGTGGATCATGGGCTGCGGCGCCGCGGGACGCTCGGCCACCGCCTGGACGACCGGCGCAGCCGCCGGCTTCGCGCTTTCTGCGGGCTTCGCGGCCTGGGTGTCGGCCGAAGCGAGCCGCACTTCGGCGGAACGGTCGGCGACGGTGGGATCGTTGCGGTAGAGCCGCGCGAGCGTGAACTCGTCCTTGAGGAACTGCGCCGAGCTCGGCGCGGCGAGGGCGAGCACTTCGGCATTCCACTGCTCGAGCTGAGTCATCCGGCCGCGCGTTCCGAGCTCGGTCTGGAGCGAGCGGATGTCGCGCTTGGCGGCGACGATCTGCCGCTCGACCTTGGCGAGCTCGTTGCGCTCCGTGGCGACTCGCAGGGACACCATGTAGCAGCTGAGGGCCGCACCGCCGACCGTGGCGACCCATATGACCGACTTGAAGCCTCTTGCGATCATGAGGGCATCCCTTCCCTGCTGGTCCATGGGCAAGCGGACGTCCGCCGGGCGACCCTGAGGGTCGCCGAGCGGGCCCGCGGATTAGCTTTGATCTCGGATTCGCCGGCCTTGACCGGCCTGGCGACGGCTTCGAACGTCGAGTCCGGTCGGGTTCCGCTCTGCACGGGCAGGTGCCGGGAACCGGAGGGCACGTCGCCGCTGCGCGCCTTGAGGAAGCGCTTCACCATCCGGTCCTCGAGGCTGTGGAAGGTGACGACCGCCAGCCGTCCGCCGGGCCTCAACACCTGCTCGGCCGCCTCGAGCCCGCCTTCGAGCTCCTGAAGCTCCTCGTTCAAATGGATCCGGATCGCCTGGAAAGTGCGGGTCGCCGGGTCCTTCTTCATTCCGGCATGCCAGCCGAGCGCCTTGCGGACGATCGCGGCGAGCTCGCCGGTCCGCTCGATCGGCCGCGCCGCCACGATCGCACGGGCGATCCGGCGCGACTTGGGCTCATCCCCGTAGCGATAGATGACGTCGGCTATCTCCTCCTCGGCTGCCTCGTTGAGGAATTCGGCGGCGCTCATCCCATCCCGGCTCATGCGCATGTCGAGGGGGCCGTCGGACTGGAAGGAGAAGCCCCGCTCGGCGCGGTCGATCTGCATGGACGAGACGCCGATATCGAGCGTCACTCCGTCGACGGCCTCGACTCGGAGGTCGGCAAGCGCCTGACGCATCCGGGAAAAACGCTCCGGAACAAGCGTCAGGCGCCCCCCGCTCGAAGCCGCCAGGATCTCGCCTTCTTTTATCGCATCGGGATCGCGATCGAAGGCGTAGACTCTGGAAGCCCCTTTTTCGATTATGGCTCTGGTGTAGCCGCCGGCGCCGAAGGTGCCGTCGACATGGGTTTCGCCCGCGGACGGGCTGAGGCCGGCGATAACCTCGGCGAGGAGCACCGGCACATGCGGGGCGGCCGCGGCGCTCACAGCGCGAGGCCTTTTTCTTCGAGGCGGTAGGCGGCGAGATCGCGCAGATCCTCATCCTCGCTTTGGAGCGCGAGGCGGGGATTCCAGATTTCGAAGGTCCCGCCGACGCCGACGAAGAGGGCGAGATCCTCG
>DASVUW010000189.1:0-1903 GCA_036386845.1 Allosphingosinicella sp.
CCCTTCCCGCCGGCACCGGCAAGGACGTGCGCGTCGCCGTTTTCGCGCGCGGCGGCAAGGCGGATGAAGCCACGGCCGCTGGAGCGGACGTGGTTGGAGCCGAGGATCTGATGGAGACGATCCAGGGTGGAACGATCGACTTCGACCGGGTCATCGCCACGCCCGACATGATGGGAATCGTCGGCCGGCTCGGAAAGGTGCTCGGGCCCAAGGGGCTGATGCCGAACCCGAAGCTCGGCACGGTCACGCCCAACGTGACCGAGGCGGTCAAGGCCGCCAAGGGCGGCCAGGTGGAGTTCCGGGTCGAGAAGGCCGGGATCATCCATTCCGGAATCGGCAAGGCGAGCTTCCCCGCCGAGGACCTGAAGCGCAACTTCCAGGCCTTCGTCGACGCCATCGTCAAGGCGAAGCCGGCGGGCGCCAAGGGCAAATATGTCCAGAAGGTGGCCTTGAGCTCGACCATGGGGCCGGGCCTCAAGGTCGACGTCGCGGAGGTCGCGGCGGCCTGATCGTCGGAAAGCGGCTTCAGCCGGATAGAAAAGAAGGGCCGGGGCGAAAGCTCCGGCCCTTTTTCTGTTGGGCCCCGACGCCTAGGTTGCAGGCATGTCCAGCCCTCCCCTCTGGTACGAGATCGCGCAACAGGAGCTCGAGGCGTGCGTCGCCGAGAGCGGGAGCGGGGAGCATCCCCGGATCCTCGAATATCTCGGCACCTGCAACGATCTGGAGGAAGGAGAGGCCGAGCGGGATTCGACGCCCTGGTGCTCGGCGTTCGTCAACTGGTGCCTGGCCCGGGCCGGAATCGAGGGCACGGATTCGGGTTGGGCGCGGTCGTGGGCGCAGTGGGGGGAACCGATCGACCCGCCGCGCCTCGGGGCGATCGCCGTCTGGGCGAGGGGCCGAATGGCGCCCGACGAGCCGGTGGTCACCGGCCATGTCTCTTTCTTTGTCGAGGACCTTGGCGACAGCCTCGTCGTCCTCGGCGGCAACCAGAGCGACTGCGTCTGCCTCAAGACCTATCCGAAGCGGGGCTATCTCACCGACACCGTCGATTCCGGGGCTCCGGTGCGCGAGCTTTACGAGCTGCTCGGCTACCGCTGGCCGACTTCGGCCGGCGGTTGACACCGGGCGGCCGAGGCCGGAGAGGAACCGCCTCGAGGAGATAACATGCTGAAATCAAGTCTGACTCTCGCGGCGCTCGCCGCGGGCCTGGCGGCAACGGGAACGGCTTCGGCCCAGACGGCTCCGGGGACCTGGGTGAATCGGATCCTCGCCGAGTGGCAGGAGATCCAGGGGAAGGAAGGGTGGGCGCCCGTGGGCCACTCCCGGCCTGGAGCTCTGGCAGGCGGGGCCGAGACCCGCCTCGACTTCCAGCTCGCGGCAGCCCGCGCCTATCGCTTCGTCGTCGTGTGCGAGCCGGGCTGCGGGGCCGGCGATGTGGAGCTGCTGGACCCGGCCGGGGCGAGGGTCGGCGATCCAAAGCCGCTTGTCGAAATGCCGCGGATCGAGCTGACGCCTGCGGCCGGGGGCGCCTACAGGCTCCGAGTGGCGATGACCGATTGCGGCTCGGCGGCCTGCGCCTGGTCCGCCCAGCTCTATTCGAAAGCGCCGGCTCCGCCCCGAAAGCGCCGCCGCTAGAAAGGCCGCGCCCTTCGGCGGAAGCGATTTCGGGGGGAACCTTGGACAGGCCCGCGCTTTCAGGCCGCCATGGACGACGTGCGTTTCTTTCACCAGCAGGCCGAGAAGTGCCGTGCGGCCGCGCTCGAGGCGAAGAACGAGCATGCCCGGCGCGGGCTTCAGCAGCTGGCCGGCCATTATGAGCGCGAAGCCAGGCGTCTCAACCTGAACGAGATCCGGGCCCGCTAGCCGGATCCGGCGCTGGCGCGGCTTCGAGAGCGCGCAGGCC
>DASVUW010000190.1:0-3495 GCA_036386845.1 Allosphingosinicella sp.
GCCCAGGCCGGAGCCGCAAGCGCGGCCAGCGGCAAAAGCCAGGCCAGCCTCGAAAAAGTCAGCGATCTGAAGCCCATATCCCGCGCGCCCGACACCTTGCCAATCGCCTCGGTTCTTGGGGCCTTTCCCGAAGCCGGTCAATCGCGAGACGGCTCCGCTTGACCCTCAATCCCGGCTGCGCCAGAGCGCGTCCACCCTTTGTTGCAGGTGCGAAGCCCAAGTGGAACGGCCCCCGAGCTTCCAGTCGCTGATCCTCACCCTCCACGATTACTGGAGCCGTCACGGCTGCCTGATCCTCCAGCCCTATGACGTCGAGATGGGCGCCGGCACCTTCCACCCGGCCACCGCGCTTCGAAGCCTGGGGCCAAATCCCTGGAAGGCCGCCTACGTCCAGCCCTGCCGCCGCCCGACCGACGGCCGCTACGGCGAGAATCCGAACCGCCTCCAGCATTATTACCAATATCAGGTGATCCTGAAGCCGAGCCCGACCGACCTCCAGGCCCTCTACCTCGGCTCGCTGGCCGCGATCGGGATCGATTTCCTG
Organism: Allosphingosinicella sp.; assembly: GCA_036386845.1. GTDB lineage: Bacteria > Pseudomonadota > Alphaproteobacteria > Sphingomonadales > Sphingomonadaceae > Allosphingosinicella. Next base: position 545 of record DASVUW010000190.1, read on the forward strand.
AAGCACGATATCCGCTTCGTCGAGGACGACTGGGAAAGCCCGACGCTCGGCGCCTGGGGCCTCGGCTGGGAAGTCTGGTGCGACGGGATGGAGGTGACCCAGTTCACCTATTTCCAGCAGGTCGGCGGCTACGACTGCAAGCCGGTCGCGGGCGAGCTGACCTACGGCCTCGAGCGGCTCGCCATGTACGTCCAGGGCGTCGACAACGTCTACGACCTCGCCTTCAACGATGAGGGGGTCAGCTACGGCGACGTATTCCTCGAAAACGAGCGCCAGTTCAGCGCGTATAATTTCGAGACCGCCAACACCGAAACCCTCTTCCGCTGGTTCCGCGACGCCGCGGACGAGAATGCCCGCTGCATCGAGGCGAAGCTCCCGCTCCCCGCCTACGACCAGGCGATCAAGGCCAGCCACATCTTCAACACCCTGCAGGCCCGCGGCGTCATCTCCGTCGCCGAACGCCAGGCCTATATCGGCCGGGTGAGGGATCTGGCGAAAGGCGCCTGCCAGTCCTGGATGGAAAAGAACGGGTGGGAGGCGTGAGGGAGCCTTCAAATCCTCCCCGGGACGGGGAGGGGGACCGCCGGCCGAAGGCCGGTGGTGGAGGGGGGCGGGGAAACTCGCGCCGGCCGACCGTCTATACGGCGCGCAAGCTCCGCCGAGCCATGAGCTTGCCGGAAGTGCTCCTCTGGCAGCGAATTCGCGGCTCCGCCGGCGGTGTGAGTTTCCGCAAGCAGCACCCGATCGATCCCTACGTCGTCGATTTCTACTGCAGCGGATCGAGGCTGATCGTCGAGGTCGATGGGCAGGCCCATGACCGGGGCGACCGTCCGCAAAGAGACGAGCGTCGCGACGCATTCCTGCGAGAACGAGGCTATCGGCTCTTGAGAATTGCGGCGTCAGACGTGCTGAAGGACCCGGACGGTGTTGCTGAAGCGGTCGTCGCGGCAGCGTCGGACCCCCTCCACCACCGCGCTTCGCGCGGCGGTCCCCCTCCCCGTGCCGGGGAGGATCATGATGCCTGATTTCCTCCTCGAGCTTCTTTCCGAAGAGATACCCGCCCGGATGCAAGGCAAGGCGCAGCAGGATCTTGCACGGCTTTTCTCAGATCAGCTCTCAAGTGCCGGCCTCGCCGCCGAGGGCATCGAGACCTTCGCAACCCCCCGGCGCTTGGTCCTCATCGCCCGCGGTCTCCCCGCCGAGACCGCCGCCGTGCGCGAGGAGACGAAGGGCCCCCGCTCGTCCGCTCCGCCGCAGGCCCTGGAAGGGTTCCTCCGCAAGACCGGCCTCACCCAGGACCAGCTCGAGGAGCGCGACGGGATCTATTACGCGGTCCTCGAGAAGCCCGGCCGGGCCACCTCCGCCGTCCTCGCCGAAGCCATACCGGCGATCTTCCGGGCCTTCCCCTGGCCCAAGTCGATGCGTTGGGGCGCCGCCTCCTCGTCGACCGAAAGTCCCCGCTGGGTCAGACCTTTGCAGGGCATCGTTGCCTTGCTGGGTGAAGAAATCGTCGACTTCGGGATCGCCGGCGTCCGGAGCGGCGCCGCCACTCTGGGCCACCGCTTTCACCATCCCGGCCAGATCACCATCGGCGGCGCCCACGACTATCTCGAGAAGATGCAGGCCTGCCATGTCGTGGTCGATCCCGCCGAGCGCCGCAGGATCATCGCCGAGGGCGCCGCGGCCGCCGCAGCGGCCGCCGGCCTCGCTCTGGTCGAGGACGAAGGCCTGATCGCCGAGAATGCAGGCCTGACCGAATGGCCGGTTACCCTGCTCGGCCGCTTCGACCCCGCCTTCCTCCAGGTCCCGCGCGAGGTGATCCAGCTCACCATGCGCACCAACCAGAAATATTTCGCCTGCACGGACAGCGAGGGCAATCTCGCCCCGAACTTCATCTGCACCGCCAATATCGACGCCGTCGACGGCGGCGCCTCGATCGTCGCCGGCAACGAACGGGTCCTCTCCGCCCGCCTCTCCGACGCGAAGTTCTTCTGGGAGCAGGACCTCAAGGTCCCGCTCGAGGAGCAGTCGAAGAAGCTCTCCGAAATCGTCTTCCACGAAAAGCTCGGCACCGTCGCCGACAAGGTCGACCGGGTCGCCAGGCTGACGAGATGGCTGGTCGATGAAGGCATCGTAAAATCCTCCCCGGGACGGGGAGGGGGACCGCCGGCGAAGCCGGTGGTGGAGGGGGCTTCGAAGCTGGCCCAGCCCCCCCTCCACCAGCCTCCGGCTGGTCCCCCTCCCCGTCCCGGGGAGGAACAGGAGCTCGCCGACCTCGCCGAACGCGCCGCCCGACTCTGCAAGGCCGACCTCGTCACCCAGATGGTCGGCGAGTTCCCCGAGCTCCAGGGCCTGATCGGCGGCCACCTCGCAAGGGCCCAGGGCGAGGACCCCCAGGTCGCCGACGCCATCCGCGACCATTACAAGCCGGTGGGGCAGGGGGACGAGGTGCCCACCGCGCCGGTGACGGTAGCGGTGAGCCTGGCGGATAAGCTCGACAGTCTCGTCGGCTTCTTCGGACGCGGCATGCCGCCGACCGGGTCCAAGGATCCCTTCGCGCTCCGTCGAGCGGCGATGGGGCTGCTGTCTCTGATCATTGAGAACGGCCTTCGCATCCCGATCGACAATCTGATGGCGGCGGCTGCGCACGAATATGAGTATCAGTGGCTCGGGCCTGCGAACCCACCCCTCGATGAAGGACATCGGCGGGTTCTTGGGGAATTCATCGAAGAGCGGCTCAAGGTTCAGCAGCGGGAAGCTGGGGTTCGGCACGATTTGATAAGCGCGGTCGCCGCCCTTCGCACGGAAGGAGATCTCGTCCGCCTCCTCGCCCGGGTGAAGGCGCTCCAGGCCTTCGTCGAGACCCCCGAAGGCGCCGACCTCCTCACGGGCTACAAGCGCGCGGCGAACATCCTCAAGAAGGAAGGCTGGACCGGGACCGTCGTCCCAGC
>DASVUW010000191.1:0-9844 GCA_036386845.1 Allosphingosinicella sp.
ACTGCTGGTGCTGGGCGCCTGTCGGCCCGGGGCCGATCCGGGGCCGGCGCCTGCGCCGCCCCCGCTGCCGGCGCCTCCGGCTCCGGCGGCCGAGGCCTTGCCGAAGCACTGGATCGGAGTCTTCACGATGGTCGAGGCGAACGGCGTTCGCGCCGGCGGGGGACAGTTCCAGCTTCGGCTGGGACTGGAGGCGCCGAACCATTTCCGGGCGATCCGGGGCTGCTACTCGCAGCAGGGCTGGCTCGACCGTCGCGACGGGACCTGGGCCGTCCGGCAGCGCGGCGGGATCCAGGTCGACGAGCAATGCCTCGCCCGCCAGACCGGCCTCGCGAAAGGCTCGCCCGAAGGGCTGTTCCAGCATCGCGAGATCGTCCTGTCGCCGCCGGGGCCCCCATTGTGGATCGCCGAAGGCGATTCGCGCTGGCTCTACCTGCCGAACCCGGCGGCGCCCCCCTTGCCGCCGCCGCCGCCTCCGCCCCCCGCTCCGGGACGCGGCCCGGGCTCGCCGGGCGGCGGAATAAACCCGTCCAACCTCGATGCCGCCGTGGCCCTCTACCGCCATCAGATCGGCAACAACGCCTCAGGCGGCCAGCGCAACGTCGCTTTGCTGTGCCTCGGCGCGGGCCCCGGCCCGGACCGGTTGTCGGACCCGCCGGCCGAGCTGCTCGCCCGCTTCGCCGGTCACAAGCCGGCTGTGAAGGGCGTTTCCGCCTGCAGATGGAACGACATCCACTGGGCGGACCGCTCGACCGGCGGCCAGGCCATAGTCCACTACATGACCGACCTCGCCTGCGCCTCGGCGACCCGCTGCACCGCGCGCGGCGGCTATCTCGAAGGCAATCTCAGCGCCTCCGGCAACCGCTACGAGCTCCAACGGAAGATCGGCCGCTGGCAGGTCGTCTCCGACACGATGGAGTGGATCTCGTGAAGGCGGTTCGAAATGGACGTTGAGTTCTTGGATGCGCAGGCCGTGCGGAGTCGACTGAGGCGCTATCTTGAGGAGTATGACGAGTTCCACTGGGCCGTTGCCTGGGGAACGCATGCTGATTTCGCGCAACAGCTGTTTGCGTATCGAGCCAAGTTCAGGAACGTCACCTTCGGAGTGGCGTTCAGCCAGACCGACCCGGCGATCGTGGACGCCCTCGTTGGTACCGCCAACGGCTATGTCGCGACCAAATTCGCGGGCGGCACCTATCATCCCAAGGTCTACGGCTTCCGGAGCGGTAGACGGGTCGTGGCGATCGTCGGGAGCGCCAACTTCACTGGCGGAGGCCTCGGCAAAAATCTCGAGGCGGCGGTAGCCTTGACGGGTACGGTCGAGGACCCCGCTCTGGCCGCCATCCTGGCTTTCGCGCGGACCAGCGCCGGATATGGACAGAGGGTCACCAAGCCCTATGCGGACGCGTATCGCGCGAGCTGCATACGGGCTGGGAGGTTGCCGAAGCCGCCGCGCGACCCGGTGCCGGCCGGGCGGATCGACGCGTCCGGCAGGGTCGTGACCATCGACTGGGACGAATATGACCGCCGGGTGAGATCGTCGCGCCATCACGACCCGACCAGGAGCCTAGAGCTGATCGCCGTGGTGCGGCGCTGGTTCGCCACCGAGACGTCCTTTGCTCGCTTTTCCCCCGCGCAGCGCAAGGCGGTCGCCGGAATCCTGGGAGAGTATCAGAAGAACGGCCCCGACCTGGATCGGGAATGGGGCTGGTTCGGGTCAATGCGGGGCGCGGGCGACTTCGCCAATCGTATTGAGGAAAAACGACCGCTCACTCGCCAGGGCACTCGATGGCATCCCTCTGAGCGGCGAGGTGACGCGCACGCAATTCAACCGATATTGTACGCTTTTCCGGCAGGCGTTCGCGCGATCGTCGCGGACGGGCGGAGTGCCCACCGCGACTCGGCTGCTTTCGATGAAGCGCCCCGACACCTTCCTCTGCGTCTGCAAACCGAACATTGTTGCGGCTTCGGAGGCGCTGGGCTTCGCCCGTACGACTCTCGATCTCGACAATTACTGGGAGCGGGTAGTCGAACCAATCAGGGCGTCTGCCTGGTACAATGTGGACAAGCCCGACCCTCCCGGCGGAGAGCTGTGGGAGGCCCGCGCGGCGATGCTCGACGTGCTATTCTATCGTCCCTAGCCGGCCCATTTCGGGCCTGATGCGGAGAGCGTAGGAGCGCCTCCCTGGCGTCCCTCTTTCGCGCCTGGCCCCCGCCCCGGCGAGTCAGCGGGCAACCTGGCCGCGGGTTGCCGCCGCCACCGGTTCGCCGCCGAGTGCCCGGCTGGTGTAGATGGTAAAGCTCACCACCAGCAGGATGACTCCGCAGAAGACCTCGCCGATGCTGAACAGCTTGAGCAGAATGTTCCCGGGAATGTATCCGCCGTCGCCGCTCGTGGTGATCACGTTCGCACTATACCAGACCAGGTCGGTCACGGTGCTTGGCGGCCGCGGGAGATCGGTGGCGAGCCACGCGCTTCGCGGAAAGAGCGCGTAGATGAGCGCGAGGTTCGAGACCAGCTCGACGTAGCTCCGCATGGCGAGCATCACCCGATCGCCCCAGCGAAGTCCGCTCGAAGATTCCGGCTTTTCCAGCTTGTCGAATGCGTCGCGCAGGAACGCGTAGGATATCTCGAAAAACCGCCAGAGCAGGATGTAGTGCAGAATCGCCGTCCACCAGCCGTACTTTTCGGGACGGATGATGGCGAGGTCGTTTCCTGTTAAGGCGATGGTCAGCCCGAGAATACCCAGTGAAGCAAGGAAGTAGATCCAGTTGAGCCTTCGTATCATAGCGGCGCGCTGCTTCTTGTCCGACCTCCGCTTCAGGACATTGGCCAGGCCCCAGGTCGGCGAGAACACCCAGAACGGCTGCAAGACGGTATCTCGGAGGCGGTACTTCCAAGTGTCCCGACCGCGCTCACCCAAGGCCGAGGGCGTAGCTGGCGTTCGGCCTTTCATGTCGCCATCTTCCACTCTCCGACCATCCTGGCCATCGGGCCGGCTTCACCTGGGTTTGCTTCCCATCGCCACCGCCGCGTCGCAGGCCAGCCTGTCCGCGCGCTCGTTTTCCGGGTGCCCGGCATGCCCCTTCACCCACCGCCAGTCCACTTTGTGCGGCGCCGCCGCGTCCAGGAGCTCCTGCCAGAGCTCGGCGTTCTTGACCGGCTTGCGGTCGGCCGTCTTCCAGCCGTTCTTCCGCCAGCCGTGAATCCATTTGGTTATCCCGTCGCGCACGTAGATGCTGTCGGTGTAGAGCGCCACCTTGCAGGGCCGCTTCAGGGCTTCGAGAGCGCGGATCGCGGCGAGCAGCTCCATCCGGTTGTTGGTGGTCAGGGGCTCGCCGCCGCTGATCTCCTTTTCATGGCTTCCCGAACGGATCACCGCGCCCCAGCCGCCGGGGCCCGGATTGCCCTTGCAGGCGCCGTCGGTGAAGATTTCGACCTGCATCAGGGTCAAGCGGCTTCGAGCCCGCGCGGCAATTTGAACACCATCCGCTCGATCACGCCTTCGCCCTCGATCTCGGTGACCTCGTAATGGCGAGCGAGGAAGTCGACCACCTCGCGGACGAGGGTCTCGGGAGCCGAGGCGCCGGCGGTGATCCCGAGCGTCGCGACTCCCTCGAGCCAGCCCAGGTCGATCTCGTCGGCGCGGCCGATCAGCCGCGCCCTCGTGCCCTCGCGCTCGGCGACCTCGACCAGCCTGACCGAGTTCGAGCTCTTGGGGGAGCCGATCACGAGCATCGCCTGGCAGGCCCGCGCGATATCCTTCACCGCCGCCTGGCGGTTGGAGGTCGCGTAGCAAATGTCCTCGCCCTTGGGGCCCCTGATGCCGGGGAAGCGCCGCTCGAGGGTCGCGACGATCTCCGCGGTGTCGTCGACCGAAAGGGTCGTCTGGGTGAGATAGGCGAGGCTCGCGGGCTCGGCGGGCTCGATCGCCGCGGCGTCCGCCACGCTCTCGATCAGGGTCATCCGCCCTTCCGGCACCTGCCCGAAGGTCCCGATCACCTCGGGGTGGCCGCCATGGCCGATGAAGAGGATGTGGCGGCCGTTCTCGACCAGCCGCTCCGCCTGCCGGTGAACCTTGGAAACCAGGGGGCAGGTGGCGTCGAGGAATTCCAGGCCGCGTTCCTCGGCCTTTGCGGGCACCGCCTTGGGCACTCCGTGCGCCGAGAAGACGACCGGAACGCCGTCGGGCACCTGGTCCAGCTCCGGGACGAAGATCGCGCCCTTCGCCTTGAGGCTGTCGACCACGAACTTGTTATGGACGATCTCGTGGCGGACGTAGACCGGCGCTCCGTACCGCTCCAGCGCAAGCTCGACGATCCGGATCGCCCGGTCGACTCCGGCGCAGAAGCCGCGCGGGGCCGCGATCAGCAGGGTGAGGGGGGGCTTGGCGGCCATGTGACGGTTGCTCTACTGGATCGCTTGCTTCGGCGGAACCCGGTTCCTATGATCCGCCCGTCTTCAAAAGGTGAGGATTCCCACCCAGTGTTCAAGTCCAAGGCGGCTGTCGCCGCGCTTATTCCCCTAGGCCTCGCCGGCTGTTCCACTCCGAACGGCCAGATCACCGACACCGGCATCACCGCCACGCGCTCGGCCTGCCCGGCCGTCGCCATCCCGGCCTCGACCGGCGACATCACCTTGTTCAACCCGGCGAACAGCCGCGACGCCAGCGCGATCGACGTCGTCGCCAACATCACCAACCTGCGCTCGACCTGCGACGAGAGCGGGGACAATATCGTCACCCGCCTCACCTTCGACGTCCACGCTCAGCGCCGCGACGGCCGCGGGGCCCGCGAGGTGGTGCTCCCCTATTTCGTGGTCGCGGTCCAGGGCGGGACCAGCGTCCAGTCGAAGAGCGTCAGCCGGGTCGGGCTCAGCTTCGCCGACGGGGCGCTTCGGGCGAGCAGCCGGGGCTCCGCGACCGGCTCGGTGACCCGGGCTGCGGTGACCCTCCCCGCCGACGTCACCGCCCAGATCACCCGCCGGCGCAAACCCGGGGACCCCTCGGCGGCGATCGACCCGATGGCCGATCCGGCGGTGCGCGAGGCCGTCCGCCGGGCGACCTTCGAGATGCTGGTCGGATTCCAGCTCACCGAGGAGCAGCTGGCGTACAACGCGACGCGCTAGGACGCCTGCGTCATTTCAGCCCTCTTCGCGGCCGCCAGCGCCGGTGGCGCGGATGAAGTTGAAGACGTGAAGCTCGCCATGCGCTTTGGTCCCCAGCACCGTCCGACCGTCGCCCGCTGCTGCTCGTTCCGCCGCCGTGCCGCCAGGGTCCCCCAGCGGAGGCGGTCGTGGGCGGTCGGGCAGCAGGGTTGGTGGGAGGCCGCGAAAGTTCGACGCACGAGGGAATCAGACGCCGGATTATCTCATAAGGAGGCGCTCACAAATATCCTCCGCGAGGTTCGTATAGAATTGCCCGGGCATCCAGCGCCAGATCTCGTGCATGACTCGAAGGCGGCTCATCGTGCCATCCTCGATCGCCTCTAGGATCTCTTCATATCCTTGGTAAGCGACCGCGAAGCGTAAGGTTTCGTTGCTCACGTAATAGAACTCGTCATGAGCAAGGCCACGCGCTCCGGCATCGTCAACGAGGCGCCCGAACAGGAAGGCCCACTCGTTTTGATCGTCACCCTGCGCAGCGCTCAAAGGCCTGTTCGGATCCGGCTTCCTGTTGAATTCGGCATGAATCAGGCGATGACAGTCGCGGCACAAGGTAATGCCATTCCCGGGGTCAAGCGCGCCTGCGGGCAGGCGGATTTTCCTGATGATATGATGGGCCTGGATTCCCGTCGTTTCTTCACAATTGACGCAGCGATGCCGGTCCCGGGTCTTGACCAGACGGCCCCATAGGCGAAGTTGCCAAGGCGCGGATCGTGTCCGCTCGACAGCGTTTTCGAGGGCCCGCTTGCGGCGGCCGATGGGATCCAGCGAGCCGGCTATCGCATGGGATAAAGATTCGGGGTGGGCCGAAGGGATCATTGCCCTTGCGAACGATGGGCAACCGCGTGGGACCTCAAGCCGTACTCTCCCGAACTGCCATGAATTCCGCAAACTGCAGCGCGTTCGACAACTGCCGATACATCCATTTCGCCTTTGCGTCGGCGGTCAACAGATCGTCGTAGTAGGTCGCACAGACGGCAAGGCCCAAATCGATAAAGTCGTTGCGAAGACGGTCCAACCGGCGCACTGGCTGGCTGCCGTTTTGGATCCACCAGATGCAATGAAGCATCGTTCCAAGGGCCAGCCGATAGTAATAGGTCTGAACGGCATGCGGGGGCGGTAAGAGGGGCAGCCTTCCGCGCTTCGTCGTGAATATCTCGTATAGGCCGTGCGCCGTTGAAAAAATCTTCCAAGTCATGCCCGGAGAATAAGAGGCCTTCGTCCGGCATCGGCGCAACTCATCGGCCGAGAATATTGCTGCCAGTTCCGGAAGGGAGGGAGCAATTTCAGCCGCCCCTTCCAGCATCCCTTCCATGATTTGATCAGCCCTAGCCCACTGCTCCCGCAGTTGGGCAAGCACTTCTTCTTCGCCGAGTTCAGCCTGATCGAGCGCGGCCGCCATGGCCAGAAGGTCGGCAGCAACATTGCTTCGAGCGAATGTCTCCAGATAACCGGGTTCCCGTGGATCGACGTTGGCGAGGAAGCCTCCGGGTTGCAGCACAACGACCTGCCGCGGGTAGTCGCGTATGACCGAAATCAGCTCGGAAACAGCCCGCACGGAGCCCTGCTTGTAGCATTCTATCCAGATATAATCCGGCAGCACCGCGACGTTGCCGCTTACGGAGAGGTAAAGCCGCAGTTGATCGGAGGAGATCAAGTTACTGTCGATTACGGCGCGCCGCACGAGTCACCGTAAGCTGCTTCAATCGTCGGGTAGGTCCTACTTGCGGTCATATCGGCTTTCTAGCCGAGGCCGCGTCGGACGCAAGCCGGCTCCAGCCGCCGCACCAGCCTAAAACGGGATAGTATAGGTTTGCTGTCCAGCCCCGGGGTTGCGCCCGCCGGAAAATGTACACAGTCGGCGTTTTCGCCGCAAAGCGCGCGAACCCTTCGAGATGCCGGTCAGCGTCCAGCTCGACCGGGAGCATCTCGCCCTACAAGCCCATGCGCTAAGGAGCGATTGTCTGAATATTCGTGGCGATTCGTGGCGATTCGAGGCGATTCGAGGCGAAAAGTGGCGATTCGACAACAAAGGCATTTGTGCTTGATTTCAGCGACTTCCCTAGGCGCCGATGGCTGGTCAGGTCGGTTTGAGCGTCCGATTCCCTCGAAACGGCCGCAACTCCGACTTTCGGCCACTTTCGACCACTTTCGACGACCTGGGTGCGTTGACTTGCCGACTGGGAAGCTCCACAGCGCCCTTGCCGCCGGCCCAAAGCCGGTGTTCGCGCGGGAGAGCGCAAAGGGCCGCGAGGTCCGATGCCGCCGAAGGAGCAACCGCCCCGGAATCTCTCAGGCACAAGGGACCGCGCGCGCAAAGGCACTCTGGAAAGCGGATCGCTCGCCGGTCCCACCGAAGGGGTAAGCGGAACCTAAAGGCGCCGCGAAAGCTCTCAGGTCCAGTGACAGAGGGGGTGTTTGCGACGGTGTCCGATCTCGGGCGTTGGAGCAGCGCCCTGGAGACTGGACCCGATGAGCGATTCCCCCGAACTCACCCTCCCACTCGACGGCTGGCACCGGGCGCAAGGCGGCCGGATGGTCTCTTTCGCCGGCTATTCGATGCCGATCCAGTATGAAGGGATCATCGCCGAGCATCGCTGGACTCGGGAATCCGCGGGCCTGTTCGACGTCAGCCACATGGGCCAGCTCATCGTCGCCGGGACCGAGGCCGAGAAGGGCCTGGAGAGCGTCCTCCCGGCCGATCTGGCCATCCTGAAGGAGGGGCGGCTGCGCTACTCGCTGCTCCTCAATGACGACGGCGGGATCGTCGACGACCTCATGGCCACCCGCCGCGGCGATCATTTCTACGTCGTCGTCAACGGCGCCACCAAGCAGGGCGACGTCGCCTATCTGCAGGAACGTCTTCCGCGCGGCGTGGTGCTCGATCACATGAAGGAACAGGCGCTGCTGGCGCTCCAGGGGCCGAAGGCGGTCGAGGCCCTCTCCCGGCTGGCGCCGGGCGTCGAGCAGCTCGGCTTCATGACCGGCGGCGCCTTCACACTAGACGGCGGTACCGCCTGGATCAGCCGGTCGGGCTATACCGGCGAAGACGGCTTCGAGATCTCGATTCCCGCCCAGCGCGCTTCCGCGGTCGCGGAGCTGCTCGCCGCCCAGCCCGAAGTGAAGCCGATCGGCCTTGGCGCCCGCGACTCGCTTCGGCTCGAGGCGGGCCTTCCGCTCTACGGCCACGACCTCGACGCCGACACGACCCCGATCGAGGCGGACCTCGGCTTCGCCATCTCCAAGCGCCGCAGGGGCGAAGGCGGGTTCGCCGGCTGGCACCGGATCATCCGCGAGATCGAGGATGGGCCCGTCCGCCGCCGCGTCGGACTCGCCGTCGAGGGCCGCCAGCCGGTGCGCGAGGGCGCGGCCGTGGTCGATTCCGACGGGGACGAAGTCGGCAAGGTGACCAGCGGCGGCTTCTCGCCGATGCTCGAGGCGCCGATCGCAATGGCCTATGTGCCGGCCGCCTCCGCTCAGCCGGGGGCCGAAATCCGCCTCGTCCAGCGCGGCAAGATCTTCCAGGCGAAGGTGGCGCCCATGCCCTTCGTCGCCCACCGCTACCACCGCAAGGGAGCCGCCTGATGACCGTCTATTTTACCGAGGAGCATGAGTGGATCCGGGTCGAGGGCGACGAGGCGACGGTCGGGATCACCGACTTCGCCCAGGGCCAGCTCGGCGACATCGTCTTCGTCGAGCTGCCCGAGGCCGGCCGGCAGGTGACCAAGGGCGGGGAGGCGGCCGTCGTCGAATCGGTCAAGGCCGCGTCCGACGTCTACGCTCCGGTCGACGGCGAGATCGTCGAGCCCAACCCGGCGCTCGGCGACGATCCCTCGCTGGTCAACAGCGATCCGGAAGGGGACGGCTGGTTCTTCCGGCTCCGCCTCGCCGACCCGTCCCAGCTCGACGGCCTGATGGATGCCGACGCATATAAAGCCTTCACGGACAGCCAGTGATGAGATTGCCGCTCATCCTGAGTAGGGACCGAGCCTGGCGAGGGCCCGTATCGAAGGACCGTCTTTCGAGACGCCGTTTCGACAAGCTCAACGGCTACTCAGGATGAGCGGGCGGAGCACCCCTGAATGAACCTCAATCCCTCCTCGCAATGGTCGCCAGCCGACTATGCCAACAACGCCGCCTTCGTTCCGGCGCTGGGCGGCCCCGCGCTCGAGCTGCTCGCGCCACAGCCCGGCGAGCTCATCCTGGACCTCGGCTGCGGAGACGGTGTCCTGACCCGAAAGATCATGGACTCGGGCGCCCGGGTGATCGGCCTCGACGCTTCGGAAGCGATGGTGGAGGCAGCTCGAGGCCGCGGGGTCGACGCCTTCGTCGCCGACGCACAGGCGCTGGGGCTCGAGGGGCAGGCGACCCGTTTCGGCCAGTTCGACGCGGCCTTCTCCAACGCCGCCCTGCACTGGATGCTCGATCCCGACGCGGTGGCTTCGGGGGTCTTCTCGGTGCTCAAGGCGGGCGGGCGCTTCGCCGGCGAGATGGGCGGGGAGGGCAATATCGCGGCTCTCCGAAACGGAATCCGGGCGGAGCTCTGCGACCGGGGCTATCCGGTTCCGGCCGAGGATCCGCAATGGTATCCGAGCTGCCAGGAATTCGTCCGCCTCTACGCCTGCGCCGGCTTCACCGGAATCCAGGCGACCCTCGTCCCGCGCCCGACGCCGCTTCCGGCCG
>DASVUW010000192.1:0-1872 GCA_036386845.1 Allosphingosinicella sp.
CGTAAAGCCTCGTAATGTCCCCTCCCTGAAAGGGAGGGGCTAGGGGTGGGTCCGCCGAAGGCGGTCGAAACTCGGAGGCCGTAAAGTCTCGCTGCGCTCGCCTACCCACCCATGAGCAGGTCGCCATGCCCCCGGCATGGCTGAGGATGCCGGGGGACATCCTCACCTGCTCATCCTCCCTTCCAGGGAGGGGAGAAGAGTAACCTTACTCCGCGAAGTCCGCGATCGCGGCGTTGAGCTTCCTCAGCACCACGGGATCGCCCGGCGCCCCTTCGAGCGCCTCGTCCGCAAGCGCGACGAGGCCGGTCACTCCGAAGCTCGCCGCGACGCTCTTCAGCCTCGACGCGGCGATCGACCAATTGGCGTCGCAGCGCGCCCGGCCCATCAGGTCGGTCTGCCGGATAGCGCTTTCGAGGAAGGCGGAGCGGAGCTCGCGCATAAGCTCGGGATCGCTTCCGACGGCGGCGGCGAGCGAGGCGTTCAGGGCTCCGGGATCGTAGACCATAGCAATCCTATACCGGCCGCGATCTTAACACCCCGTATCCTTCCCACCTTCCTTGCCCGCCAAATCATGGTAAACGAACCGTTATGACGGGGGCAGAACGAGCACAGGCGGAGCCCGAACGCGGCTTCACGGCGGAAACCGGCGGCGACTGGCTTGGGCCGCCCGAAAGCGAGGCGCCTGCGGCTTTGCCCGAAGCGGTGCAAGGCGCCCGGCCGGCCCCGGCAGGGCTGCTCGGCGGCCTCATCGTCCTCCTGGCGGCTGCCTGGATCGCCGCTTTGGGCTACTGGTTCTGGCAGACCCGCCCTCCGCTCTCGCTGGGCAACGCGATCACCTGGACGGCCACCCTGGCCGGTCCGCTCGCCTTGCTCGCCTTGCTCTGGCTGATATTCGGACGAACTTCCCGGCGGGAGGCGGAGCGGTTCTCCCGCGCCGTCGAGACCATGACCGCCGAAAGCCGCGCCCTCGAAAGCGTGCTCGAGATCGTCGCGAGCCGGATCGAGGACAATCACGCCCGCCTCCGCGGAGAGGCGGAACGGCTCATGTCGCTGGGCGACGAGGCGTCGGACCGGCTCGGCCGGGTCACTTATTATCTCTCCAAGGAAACCGCGGCTCTCGACCAGAAGGCCGCCGCCCTCGACTCCGCCGCGAACGCCGCCAAGGTCGATATCGGAGTACTCCTCCACGATCTTCCCCGAGCCGAGGAGCAGGCGCGGGCCGTCGCCGACGCGATGAAGGAAGCGGGCCTCAACGCCCACGGCCAGGCGAGCGCGCTCGAGGCCCAGCTGGCCTCGCTCGCGGCGCGGGGCCGCGACGCCGACGAAGTGCTCGGCGGGGCGGCGCAGCGCATGTCCGCCCATGTCGCCCGGATCGAGAGCGGAAGCGCCGCCGCGGCGTCCAGCATGGACGAATCCTCGGCCAAGATGACCGCGGCGGTCGACTCCGCGATGAGCCGAGCCGCGGAAGCCGTCGAGATCGCCCGCTCGGCGCTCGAGCTCCAAGGGCAAACCACGTTGGCGGCGATCGAGCAGAGCCGTGCCGCGCTCGACAAGGCCGGCGAGGATTCGGCGCGAAGCCTCGCCCGGCGGATCGAGACGATCAGCGACAAGATCGAGACCCTGGCGGGACATATTTCGACCCAGGACGCCGCCAGCCACGCTCTCGTGACGGGCCTCGGCAAGGAGCTCGCCGAGCTCGACGGCTGGTTCGTCCGGCTCGGGGAGAACGGCACGGCCCAAAGCGAGCGGCTGGGCCAGTCGGTAGCGGCCGTCCACGAGTCGCTGGATTCGCTTCTTCAGGCGCTGGGAGCGGGGCAGGAGCATGCGAGCGGGCTCACCGAGCGCGCCGGCGGCCTCGGGACGGCTCTCGCC
>DASVUW010000193.1:0-1975 GCA_036386845.1 Allosphingosinicella sp.
GACGGCAACAACGCGCTCTACGGAGGCGCCGGCGACGATTACCTGGTCGGCCTTGGCGGAGCCGATCTCTTCTACGGCGAAGCAGGCGTGGACTTCATGGCGGGGGGCCTGGGCGCCGACATCTACCATGTCGACAACCCGTTCGACATCGTGCTCGAGAATGCCGGCGAGGGCTATGACGAGGTCTACACCAGCTCCTCGATCGGGCTTCGCGAGGGCGTGGAAGTGGAGCGGATCGGCACCGAGAACTACCTTGCCACGGCCGCCATCTACATCACCGGCAACGAGTTCGGGCAGGAGATCATCGCCAACAACGGCAACAATGCGCTGAGCGGGATGGGCGGCAACGACTATCTCGTCGGCCTCGACGGCGCCGACCAGCTCGACGGCGGCACCGGAATCGACGTCGCCGTCGGCGGGGCGGGTAACGACATCTTCCGGGTCGACAACATGGGCGACGTGGTCCGCGAAGACGAAGGGGAGGGGCTCGACGAGGTCTACGCCTCAGCGAGCTATACGCTTCCCGCCGGCGCCCATATCGAGCTGCTCGGCACCGCCGACTATCTCTCGACAGCGGCGATTGATCTCGGCGGCAACGAGCTTCGCAACAGGATCGCCGGCAATAACGGCGCCAACGTGCTGCGCGGCTTCGACGGCGAGGACGACCTCAACGGCCTCGAAGGCGACGACGTGCTGGATGGCGGCGCGGGCCGCGACGGCCTGATGGGCGGCGAGGGCGCGGACATCTTCCGCTTCGGCAGCGTTTCGGACAGCGTCGCGGGACATGAAGCCGACAGCATCTACGACTTCGTTTCCGGCGAGGACCGGATCGATCTGTTGGGGATCGATGCCAACGCCCTGACGGGAGGCGACGACGCCTTTACCTTCATCGGAGGCGACGCCTTTTCAGGCAAGGCGGGCGAGCTGCGCTGGGGCTTCGAGGACCACCAGATGTCCCTTTACGGCGACGTGAACGGAGACGGCGCCGCCGACTTCCAGGTGGTCATCGTCGGATCGTCCTGGTCGTTTGTCCCGGGCGACTTCATGCTGTGACGGGAGGGGCCCGCCGGTGCGGGCCTCGCTCGCCTATTCTGCGGTCGCCGCGGCCGGGATCACGCCGCGCCGGATCTGGTCGAGCTCGATCGATTCGAACAGCGCCTTGAAATTGCCCTCGCCGAAGCCTTCGTTGCCTTTGCGCTGGATGATCTCGAAGAAGATCGGCCCGATCATGTTTTCGGTGAAGATCTGCAGAAGCAGGCCCTCGCCGGTCTCGGGCGACCCGTCGATCAGGATTCGGCGCCTCCGCATCTCCTCGACGCTGTGGCCGTGGCCGGGCAGGCGCTGGTCGATCATGTCGTAATAGGTCTCGGGGCTGTCCTGGAAGCGGATGCCGTTGGCGCGCAGGGCATCGACGGTGGCGAAGATGTCGTCCGTGGCGAGCGCGAGGTGCTGGATGCCCTCGCCCTTATACTCCTTCAGGAACTCCTCGATCTGGCTGAATTCGTCCTGGCTCTCGTTCAGCGGGATTCGGATCTTGTCGTCGGGCGCGGTCATCGCGCGCGAGACGAGGGCGGTCTGCTGCCCCTCGATGTCGAAATAGCGGATTTGCCTGAAGTTGAAGATCCGCTCGTAGAACTGCGCCCAATGGTCCATGCGGCCGCGGTTCACATTGTGGGTAAGGTGGTCGAGCGTGTGGAGCCCGACCGAATTGCCGTCCCGAACAGCGCCTTCGACCGGCACGAAATCGACGTCGTAGATCTGCTCGGCGCCGTAGCGGTCGACCAGATAGAGGTAGGAGCCGCCGATGCCCTCGATGGCGGGGATTTCGAGCTCTCCCGGGCCGCGGGCGGTCTCCACCGGCTGCGCGCCGCGCTCCACCGCCAGCGCGAAGGCCTGCTTCGAATCCTGCACCCGGAAGGCCATGCCGTTGGCCGACGGCCCGTGCGCCTGGCGGAACTCGGCGGCCTGGCCTGCC
>DASVUW010000194.1:0-10939 GCA_036386845.1 Allosphingosinicella sp.
AGCGAAGGCTGGGGCCCCAGCGGGTGAAAAGCGCGGCGCCTTTCACCCCCTGGGATGCCAGCCTTCGCTGGCATGACGGTGATCAATGACCGAACCCACCACCCACCGCTTCACCGCCTCCGACGGCGCCGAGCTCGCCTGGCACGAGCTGGGCGAGGGGAGGGCGGTCGTCCTCCTGCACGGCCTCTTCTCCAGCGCCGACATGAACTGGATACGCTTCGGCCACGCCGCCGAGATCGCCTCGCGCGGCTTTCGGGTGATCATGCCGGACCTGCGCGCCCATGGCAAAAGCGCCGCGCCGCATGACGAAGCCTCCTACCCGGCGGACGTGCTCGCGCGCGACGGGCTCGAGCTGATCGCGCACCTGGGCCTTAGCGATTACGACCTCGGCGGCTATTCGCTCGGCGCTCGGACATCGGCCCGGATGGCGATCATGGGCGCCCGGCCGAAGCGCCTCGTCATCGCCGGGATGGGCCTTCGCGGAATGCTCGAGACCGGCCGCCGCTCGGCCCATTTCCGAAAGGTGCTGACAGGCATGGGCACGCATGAGCGCGGCTCGAACGAGTGGATGGCGGAAGCCTTCCTCAAGACCACGGGCGGCGATCCCGAGGCGCTTCTGCCCCTGCTCGGAAGCTTCGCCGATTCGAGCGAGTCCGAGCTGCGTTCCATAGCCGTGCCGACCTTAGTCGTGTCCGGCATAGAGGACCAGGATAACGGCCCGGCGGAGGACCTGGCTAAGCTGCTTCCAGACGCCCGCTTCGTCGAAGTTCCGGGCAATCATATGAACGCCGTCACCAAACCGGAATTGGGCCGCGCCATTGCCGATTTCCTCTCGCTTGATTCAGCCATGCACGAGGCGCAATAGCCCGCCAACCAGACCAGAAACGAGGATGCTTAAATGAAAGCCACCGTATCCGCTCTCGCCCTCGCCATCTGCCTCGCCGGCTGCACCAATGCTTCCGCCGACACGTCGGTCGACACGGCTTCGGCAACGCCCGCGGACGCGCCTGCCGCCGCTGCCGAGCCGGCTGCGCCGACTTTGGAAGAGGCCCGCGCCTTCGTCGCCCGCGCCGAGAAGGAGCTGTCGGAATTCTCGGTGCTCAACAGCCGCGCCCAGTGGGTCAACTCCACCTACATCACCGACGACACCGACGCTCTCGCCGCCCATTTCGGAACGATCGGAACCGAAATGTCCGTCCGCTTCGCCAACGAGGCGGCGAAATATGCGAACGTCCAAGGGCTGGATTACGACACCCAGCGCAAGCTCAACATCCTGCGCAGCGCGCTCGTCCTGCCGGCGCCGACCACTCCGGGTGCCGCCGCGGAATTGAACACCATCTCGACCCGGCTGAACTCGACCTACGGCAAGGGCCGCGGAACCCTGGGCGGCAAGCCGATGACCGGCAACGATCTCGAAGAGAAGATGGGCACCCTGCGCAACCCCGCTTTGCTTCAGGAGATGTGGACGAGCTGGCACTCCAATGTCGGCCGCCCGATGCGCCCCGATTACGTCCGGCTGACCGAGATCGCCAACCAGGGGGCCAAGGAGCTCGGCTTCAGCGACACGGGCGCGATGTGGCGCTCGCGCTACGACATGCCGCCCGACGAGTTCGCGGCCATGACCGACCGCCTCTGGAACGAGGTGAAGCCGCTCTACGACGAGCTCCACTGCTACACCCGCGCCAAGCTGAACGACAAATATGGCGACCAGGTCCAGCCCGAGACCGGCCCGATCCGCGCCGACCTGCTCGGCAACATGTGGGCCCAGGAATGGGGCAACATCTACGACGTGGTGGCGCCGAAGGGCGCCGGCGACGTCGGCTACGACCTCACCGAGCTCCTCGTCCGCAACAAATACACGCCCGAGAAGATCGTCCGCACCGGCGAAAGCTTCTTCACGTCGCTCGGCTTCGCTCCGCTGCCGGAGACCTTCTGGACCCGCTCGATGATCACCGCTCCGAGGGACCGCGAGGTGATCTGCCACGCCTCGGCCTGGGACGTCGACAATGTCGAGGACCTGCGCATCAAGATGTGCACCAAGGTCAATGCCGACGACTTCGTCACCGTCCATCACGAGCTCGGCCACAATTTCTACCAGCGCGCCTACAACAAGCAGCCCCTGCTCTACCTCGACAGCGCCAATGACGGCTTCCACGAGGCGATCGGCGACATGATCGCCCTGTCGGTCACCCCCGAATATCTCATCCAGGTCGGCCTCCTGCCGCGCAACAAGGTGCCGAGCGCCGACAAGGATATCGGCCTCCTGCTTCGCCAGGCGATGGACAAGGTCGCTTTCCTGCCCTTCGGACTTCTCGTCGACAAGTGGCGCTGGAAGGTGTTCAGCGGCGAGATCGCTCCGACCGCCTACAATCAGGGGTGGAACGACCTTCGCCTTCAATATCAGGGCATCGTCCCGCCCGGGCAGCGAAGCGAGCAGGATTTCGATCCCGGCGCCAAATATCACGTGCCCGCGAGCGTCCCCTACACGCGCTACTTCCTCGCCCGGATCCTTCAGTTCCAGTTCTACCAGGCCGCCTGCAAGCAGGCCGGCTGGACCGGCCCGCTCCACCGCTGCTCCTTCTACGGCAACAAGGAGGTCGGCCAGCGGCTGAACGCGATGCTTGCGATGGGCGCTTCCAGGCCCTGGCCGGACGCGCTCGAGGCCTTCACCGGGACCCGCGAGATGTCGGGCGGACCGATGCTCGAATATTTCAGGCCGCTGATGGGCTGGCTCCAGCAGCAGAACCGGGGCCGCAAGTGCGGCTGGCAGGCCTGAAGCACGGACTGGTGTCTCGGCGCCGGCGGCGCGTCGGGCGGCGGACGAGCGGGGCGTTCGGATCGGCTATTTTTCGGTGCCCCGCTGGCTCGAGATTTCCCGGAAGAGACGGTACCAATTGTCAGCCACGACCGGTGCGCTGAGCGTCTGGGCGTGGTCGTGCGCACCCTGGGCCAGCCTACGGAACAGTTCCGGATCGTTCGCCAGCCTGACTATGCATTCCGCGATAGCGTCGGCGGAGATATCTCGGCTGATCAAAGCGTTTTCGCCGTCTTTGAGATGCTCGGCGAAGCCCTCTATCGGAGTCCCGATCGTCGGCATCCCGGCCCACATGCCCGCAAGCGTCGTGGCCGAAACGGAGTTCTTGAGATAGGGCACGAGGTTGACATCGTGTTCGTCGAACAATTCGGCCATGCGTTCATCTGAAATCCAACCGTGGACCAGCTCCACGTCGGGGGCTCGGTCCAAGGCCGGCTGGTAGGGCGCGATATTGCCGGAGCCCGCGATCGTCAGCCTTATCGGAAGGCCGGTGCTGCGCTTCAGCGCGGACCAGGCGTCCAGAAGGAGGTCGAGGCCCTTATAGGCATGGATCCGGCCGAAGAAGAGAAACCGCATCGGCCGGCCCGACGGGGGCGCCTTGGGCGGGCCGGGCGGACTCGGATTGGGGACCAGCCCCGGCGCCACGACATGGATCGGTCGGGAGTCGCCAAGCCTCGATCGCAGGACTTCGCCCGCATAGCTCGACAATACGGCGAAGTGATCGCCGGTCCGGATAAGACGCTTGTCGAACTGGCTCATGATCCAGCTCTCCTCGCCGATATGCCGTTCCGCGTCGTGGACCGTGAGGAGGATGGTCGAGCCGAACCGTCTCGGTATGTCGATAAACATCAGGTCCCAGACCGAGGCCATGGCGACGTGGACCAGCCTCGGGCCCTCGCGATACCATTCCTTCATTCGCGCTCGGGTGCGCCGGATTTCCGCGAGGGTGGCAAGGGCCTTTTGCGGACGCCGGTCGCCCGGCGTCGCCATATAGGGCAGGCCCAGGTCGACGAGTTCCTGCTTGCTGGGGCTCAGACGGTTGAAGACCAGCCGCTGCTCAATCCGCCCATCCGCCTTGAACGCCTCGACCATCCCTTTTTGAACGAGGTCGCCTCGATACCCGGTCGTCCAGCTATCGATATGAACTGTCATTTCTCAGGCTCCTAATCAGATTGATTGCAGCACCGTTCCTCGCGACGTGCACTGCCTCGGGCGAGGGCGGAAACCATGGGCGCGCGTCTATGTTGCGGAAAGGCGGATCAGGTTCCGCAGGATCCTGCTGCCCAGCAGATGCGCAGCCCCGAAAAATGTCGCTATTCCAATGGCGATCTCAGGAAGGGGCGTAAAGGGAACCGGAAACAGGGTGAGCGCGGCGAGGACGAGACACATCACCAGGGAAGCCCCGAGCACCCGCAGGCACTCCTTCCAGGGAATCGGCACTTGCAAGACGGAGCGCGAGGCGCCGAGAACGACGGCGGTCATCAGAAGCAGCGCGGCGGTCACCGCCTGCGCATAGCCGAGCAGCGATATGCCGTTCGGACCCGCGATAAGATGGGCTCCCAGCAGCACACTCGCGATCAGCGCCAAAGTGGCGAGCGGCAGGCCTACGGCTAACTTCAATCTGCCCTGAGTCAGCGCGATGGTGGTCTGGGTGGACAAGATGCAGAAACAGGTCGCGTGGATGATCGAGTGAGGGGCGATCCGGGCGATCGGCACGGCCAGATCCGATCCGAGGAACATGTGAGCCACGGAGGGGCCCGTGAACAGGCCTGCCAATGCGTAAGGAATGGCCACCGCCAGCACTCCCCCGATGAATTCGGAAGCGTGCTGCGACGCACTGTCGGTTCCGGCCGACCGGTATAATTCCGGAGTGCTCGAGAGGCTCGCCGTCACCGCGAATATGGCCACCGGCGCGAAGAACATGTCGGCGGACAAACTGAAAAATCCGGCTTCGGCCTCTCCGAGGCCGAGCAGGATGATGTTCCGGCACAAGGCATTGCCCATGAGATACAGGTTGAGCGCGAAAACGCTGATCAGGCCGAATTTGATCTGAGCCGTCACTCCGCCCCGGAATATGTGCCCTGGGTCGAAGTACCGCCACATTATCCAGAAGGATCTTTGGAAGAGAATCGTGGCTGCGGTTCCCACGATTTGACCGATAATCGCCCCTGCCACTCCAAAGCCCAGCCAGGTGAGCGAGGCCGACAGGCAAAACGTCCACAGACCCCGCAAAAAACTGGTTGTGCCGTGGTCTTTGGATAACCCTCGAGCATTCTTTATAACCATCACGAGGTCGTAAAACAATATCGTTACGGTCAGAAGTAGAGTTATCCCGACGTAATAGAATCGATCGTTGTCGATTATTAATACGATAGTGGATATGGAGAGGGCGACTAAGGATAATATCGATGCGTAACCCAAGGAAGTCGATATCGCGACTTTCTGACCCTGCTCGTCGCCGACGGAAACCGTTTTCCAAGAGGAATTAGATACCCAAGAAGAAAAGAGTAAATGTATCACCAGGGCATTGGTGAGGATGATGGTGAATATCCCGAAGTCACTCGGGGTCAGTAGATAAGACAGTACGAGGACGGTTAGGAGCGCAAGGACGCGGTTGCCTATCACCGACACCAGGTAATATGCATTCATCGCGGCAGCGCCTGTGATTCTCGGTAATTATGCACGCGGGTTATTTGCCAGCCGAGTCGGCGCAGGCGAAGGCGGCCAGCACCTCGGCGCCCTCGGCGAGGTCGAGGCTCGCGTTTCGGCTCATCCAGACCTCGCCCGGCTCCAGCTCCTGCCCCTCGATCCTCGCCGAGCCGGAGAGCGGGATGATCCAGGCGGCGTCCTCGAGATCGAAGCGGCCCGCACCGCAGAATCGCTCGATGCGCAGCTTGTCGCCGGCACAGACGAGGGTGCGGCCGGGACCGAGCGGAACCGGCCTCTGCTCGCCGCGGAAGGGCTCCGGCCGGGCGACGGCGACCGCCTGGTCGAGATGGAGCTCGCGCGGGCGGCCATAATCGTAGAGGCGGTAGGTGAGGTCGACATTCTGCTGGACCTCGATGAGCCGCAGCCCCGCGCCGATGGCGTGGATCGTACCGGCTGGAGAGTAGAAAACGTCGCCGGAGCGCACGGGCCGCCAGTCCATGAGCGCATCGATGCTCCCGTCGAGGGCCGCCGCCCGGAGCGCCTCGGCGCTGACCTCGTCCTTGAGCCCGAGCCCGATCGTCGCGCCCGGCTCGGCGGAGAGGACCAGCCACGCTTCATCCTTGCCGCACCGCTCGCCCCCGGCCCGCGCGGCCAAGTCGTCAGGGTGCACCTGGATCGACAGGCGCTCCGAGGTGAAGAGATATTTGACGAGGAGCCTCGCATCGCCGGGCTCCGGCGCTTCGAACCAGATTTCGCCGACCGGCTCGCAATCCCCCGGCACGTCTCCGAACGGCGGTCCGAGATCGCGGCGCCCCCAGACCTTTTCGACACGGCGCGGCTCCAGGCGAGTTGCGCTCACGTCGCTCTCTCTGCCGCCTCTTTGACCCGCTGGCTCTGACCGCGTGGAAGCACGAGCACCTCGTCGTCGCCGACGACGACGATCAGGTCGCTGACCCCGAGTGTGACGACCCGCTTGCCGGCCGAGTGGACAAGGCAATTGTCGCTGTCGATCAAAGTGGCGGGTCCGGTCGCGACATTGCCGCGCGCGTCGGCCTCGCGCAGTTCGTGGAGCGCGTCCCAGCTGCCGATGTCAGACCAGCCCATCTCGACCGGCACGACGGCGACTCGCCGGTCTTTTTCCATGACCGCATAGTCGATCGACACAGAGGGCGACCGCGCAAACCGATCGGGGTCGGGGCGGACCTCGCCCTCGGCCCCGATGGATCCGGCCAGAGCGCTCGAGACGGACTCGAGAACCGCCGGAGCAAGCGCCTGCAGCGCGTCCAGGTAGCGGCCGGCGCGGAGCATGAAAATGCCGCCGTTCCAGTCGTAGCAGCCCTCGTCCAGATAGAGCTGAGCCGTCGCCGAATCCGGCTTCTCTACGAAGCGCTCCACCCGGTACGATTCCGCACCGAGCGCGTCGCCGCGGCGGATATAGCCGAAGCCCGTCTCGGCCCGTGTCGCTCGGATTCCGAACGTCACAAGCCAGTCCTGCTCCGCTAGCGGCCGGGCTGCGGCGACCGCAGCCAGGAAGGCCTCGATCTCGCGAACGACGTGATCGCTCGGCATCACGAGCAGCAGTCGGTCGGGAGGGACGGCCAAGGCCGCAAGCGCGATCGCGGGTGCCGTATTGCGCGCGCTCGGCTCGAGGATCAGCGCCGCCGGCGAGATCCCGACCTCCGCGAGCTGCGACGAAAGCAGGGACGCATGTTCGGTGCTGCCGACAACGACGGGCGGCGCGAACAGGGCAGGATCGGATGCCCTGAGAGCCGTCTCCTGAAGCATCGTCCGCTCGCTCGCGAGCGCGAGGAACTGCTTGGGCTTGCGCCTGCTGGAAAGCGGCCAGAGGCGCGTGCCCGAGCCTCCGGAAAGGATGACGGGAACGATTCGATTGTCGGCCATCGCGCTTCTTTCAGCCGCCGCTCGACGCGCAGCCACCGCCGCTGGCTACGGCGGCGTTGCAACCTGCAGAGCGGGCGCCGGGCGGCGTAGCCGCGTGCTGGCCGGAGACCGCCTGAGCAGGCTCCGCCAGGGAGGCCCCGTCCTCGCCGGCCAATTCGGTCATCGGAGCGGTCTTCCGGGCATTGGGCATTTGAAAAGCGAACCTTTGTCTCATCATGCGTGGCGCGGGGCGGCTGGTGCCTTAGACATCGATACAGGCCCCGGCTACCCTGAAACAC
Source organism: Allosphingosinicella sp. (assembly GCA_036386845.1). Classification (GTDB taxonomy): domain Bacteria; phylum Pseudomonadota; class Alphaproteobacteria; order Sphingomonadales; family Sphingomonadaceae; genus Allosphingosinicella. The sequence goes on from DASVUW010000194.1 coordinate 7,645, forward strand.
GTTCAGCGTAACCGCTGCGCTCAGCTGGGATGGCCTTCCGCCTCGCTCGTACCCGGCTCCGGCTTCGTGGTGGGATCCGGCGCCTTCTGGCACGCGGCCGCGGCTTCGGTGGCGGTGATCGCCGCCGCCAGAACCTGGTTCACCGGCTTGCCCTCGCGAGCGCCGTTGCGCCGCGCAAGCGCCCTTGCTCCAAGCACCGTCCCCGCAACCGCGGCCGCGGCGCCGCCCGCGATCGCGGCGGCCGTCAGCGGGCTCCGCTTGATGTCCTCGGCGAGCTTCAGAGCCGCCGATTTGCCTTCCCGGTTTCCGGGCTTGTCGGAATTGGCAGCCATGGATCAATTTCCCCGCAGTCGGATCGAAGCATGGCTTGAACGCATGTGCGAAGCAGGCGTTGCCTGCCTCTTCTACAGCCGCTCAATCATATAATCGGCGCTGCTCACGGCGAAGGCGCCCGGCTCTTCGACATTGAGCTGCTCGACGACGCCGTCGTCGACGATCGCCGACCAGCGCGATCCGCGCTCGCCGAGGCCGAATTTCGAGCCGTCCATGGTGAGGCCGAGCGCCCGGGCGAAGTCGCCATTGCCGTCCGCGAGCATCGTCACCTTGCCGACGGCGCCGGCGGACTCGGCCCAGGCCTGCATCACGAACGCGTCGTTGACGGCGACGCAGGCGACTTCATCGACCCCTTTCGACCGGAGCTCGTCCGCACGCTCGACGAAGCCGGGAAGGTGACGGGCCGAGCAGGTGGGGGTGAATGCGCCCGGCACCGAAAAGAGGGCGATTCGGCGACCGCGGAAATAGTCTTCGCTGTCGAGCGGCTGGGGCCCGTCCGCGCCGGCCTTCACCAAAGTCGCCTTGGGCAGCCTGTCGCCCACTTTGATGCTCATCACGGCTTCCTTTCGTTTCGTCGGTAAGTTCGGCGCCGCCCTAGCAGCGCCCCGCCTCGCCGCCTATAGCGGACGGAATGGATCAGCCGCCTTTCCTCTCGGGTCAGCTCCTCCTGGCCATGCCCGGCATCGGCGATCCCCGCTTCGAGAAAGCCGTGATCGCGATGTGCGTCCATGACGAGAACGGCGCTCTCGGGATCGGCCTGGGCCGAATCGTCCCGCGGATCAGCTTCCACGATCTGCTCGGCCAGCTCGACATCGAGCCGGGAGTCGCGCCCGACGTCGCCATCCATGCCGGCGGCCCGGTGCAGCCCCAGCGCGGCTTCATCCTCCATTCCACCGACTGGGGGGGCCAGGAGTCGATCGAGGTCGCCGGGCGATGGGCGCTCACCGCGACTCTCGACATCCTGCGGGCCATAGCCGAGGGCCGCGGCCCGTCTCGCTGGCTCGCGGCCCTCGGCTATGCCGGATGGGGCGCCGGGCAGCTCGAAGAGGAATTGCGCGGCAACGGCTGGTTCGCCACGCCCGGGAGCGACGAGCTCCTCTTCACCTGCGACGTCGACAACCGCTGGAGCGAGGCCTTCCGAAGCGCCGGCGTCGACACGAGGATGCTGACGGCCGACTTCGGCACGGCCTAGCGCGTCGCCCCAGCGAAGGCTGGGGCCCCAGGGGGTGAAGAGCGCGGCGTCCTTCACCCGCTGGGATGCCAGCCTTCGCTGGCATGACGAGCCGGTTAACCACCCCCGCTCATCCTTCCCCAACCCGCGCATGAAACCCTCCAAGGCTCGCGGTGCGTGGATGCGTCCGCGTGTGGAAGGGGACTGACTATGAAAAAGGGAAACTTGAAAGGGGCGCTCGCCCTCGCGGCGGCATTTTCGATCTACGCCCAGCCTGCGGCGGCGGCCATGTCGTGCTGGGACCAGCATGAGGCTGCGGCGGCGAAAATCCGCAACCTTCAATCGCGGCTGATGGTCGCGACCCTGCGCTGCCGGGCGATGGGGATCGACGTGAGCACCGCCTATAACGATTTCGTGCTGAGGAACCGCTCGACTCTCCAGGAAGCGAACGGAGTCATCAGAGCCCAGTTCGACAGCGGCTACGGTCCGGACGGACAGCGTTTCTACGACAGTTTCGCAACCGCCCTGGCCAACCGATACGGCGCCGACGCCACGAGCGGGCAGATCTGCGAGGAGACTGCCGGAGTCGCGGCGGAGGCCGTCGCGGCCCAAGGCGACGTCGCCCGGCTGGTCGATCTTGCCGATCGGGTCGGCGGCTCGCCGGAGCTTCCCGGCGGGGTCTGTCCGATCACTCTGACGGCGCGCTGACCTGTCCTCCCCATCCGAAGGATGGGGAGGGGGACCACCTGAAAGGTGGTGGAGGGGTAGCTGGCACCGCGTCTCGGCCGTCCTTGGCCGGAACCTCCGTGTTTGAGCCGCTACCCCTCCACCATGCTTCGCATGGTCCCCCTCCCCACGAGGCTGCGCCTCGCAGGGAGGACTGGAACCACATATAAAGATATCTTTATATTTGCATCCGTGCCCGGTTGCGGCTAGAGGGACGCCGCGACCGCCCCCTCGTGCCGGCGGTCTTTTCTTTGCGACAGGAGACCGTACGTGGCGACTCAGGCCCAGACCCGTTTTGACGATTATGTAGTCCGCGACATCGGCCTCGCCGCTTACGGCCGCAAGGAAATCGAGATCGCCGAGACCGAGATGCCGGGCCTCATGGCCCTTCGCGAGGAGTTCGGAGCCTCGCAGCCGCTGAAGGGCGCCCGGATCACCGGCTCGCTCCACATGACGATCCAGACCGCGGTCCTGATCGAGACCCTGACCGCGCTCGGCGCGACCGTCCGCTGGGCCTCGTGCAACATCTTCTCGACCCAGGACCATGCCGCCGCCGCCATCGCGGCGACGGGCGTTCCGGTCTTCGCCGTCAAGGGCGAGACGCTCGAGGAATATTGGGACTATGTCGAGCGCATCTTCGACTGGGGAAATGGCGAGACCTGCAACATGATCCTCGACGACGGCGGCGACGCCACCATGTTCGCGCTGTGGGGCGCGCGCATCGAGGCGGGGGAGGAATTCCCGGCGCCCGAGAATGAGGAGGAGGAGGTCTTCCAGGCCACCGTCCGCCGGGTCATCGCCAAGTCGCCGGGATTCCTGACCAAGACGGTCCAGGCGATCAAGGGCGTCTCCGAGGAGACCACCACCGGAGTCCACCGCCTCTACGAGCTCAGCAAGCAGGGCAAGCTTCCCTTCCCGGCGATCAACGTCAACGACAGCGTCACCAAGTCGAAGTTCGACAATCTCTACGGCTGCAAGGAGTCGCTGGTCGACGCCATCCGCCGCGGCACCGACGTCATGCTCGCCGGCAAGGTCGCGACCGTCGCCGGCTTCGGCGACGTCGGC
>DASVUW010000195.1:0-1995 GCA_036386845.1 Allosphingosinicella sp.
CACCCTTCGGGTGGTCCCCCTCCCCATCTTCGATGGGGAGGCAGTTTACCGCCCCCTCCCCCTCTCCTATACGGCGCCGCATGGAGCGGCTGGACGGCGGCTCGGCGGTTCCGCAGGCGCTTCGCGGGGGCATCGTCGCGCTCGGCAATTTCGATGGATTCCACAAGGGGCACCAGGCGGTGGTGGGCCGGGCGGTCGAGCGCGGCCGGGCGGAGGGCCGGCCGGTGCTGGTCGCGACCTTCGACCCGCACCCGGTACGCTACTTCCGGCCCGAGACTCCGCCGTTCCGGCTGACCAGCCTCGACCAGCGCCAGCGGCTGTTCGCCGCGGCGGGGGCCGACGCGATGATCGTCTTCCGCTTCGGCTCCAAGCTCGCCGAGACTCCTGCCGCAGACTTCCTCTCGGAGACCCTCCTCGGCCTGATCGGAGCCGCCGGCGTCGTGACGGGCGAGGACTTCACCTTCGGTCAGGGCCGCGGCGGCAACATCGCCATGCTCGCGGAGGCCGGATCGAGGCTTGGCTTCTCGGTGGATTCGGTGGCTCCGGTCGCCGACCAGGACGGGCCGGTCTCGTCGAGCCGGATCCGCAACGCGCTCAAGGCGGGCGACTGCGCGGCGGCGGCCCGCCTGCTCACCAGGCCGTTCGCGATCGAGGGGATCGTCGAGCATGGCGACAAGAGAGGTCGCGAGATCGGCTATCCCACCGCCAACATCGCGCTCGGCCCCTATTTGCGGCCTCGCTTCGGAATCTATGCCGTAAGGGGGCGGCTGGCCGACGGAACCGTCCTCCAGGGCGCCGCCAATCTCGGAATCCGCCCGACCTTCGAACCGCCCAAGGAGCTGCTCGAGCCCTATTTCTTCGATTTCCGGGGCGACCTCTACGGCAGGACTCTCGAGGTGGAGCTGGTCGACTTCCTTCGGCCCGAGGCGAGATATGACAGCCTCGACGCCCTGAAGGCGCAGATGGCCGCCGATTGCGAAGAGGCGCGGCGAAGGCTGGCGCAATGAAAGGCTGGCAATGGATCGGCGCGGGAGTGGCCGCCTTCGCGGTGACGGTGTCGGTGATCAACGCGTCCTGGATCGCGCCCCGGTCGCAAAAGCCCCTGATCCTCGTCGCGCATCGCGGGCTGGCCCAGCAATTCGACCGCGCCGGGGTCGGCCGCGATACCTGCACCGCCACCCGGATCCATTCTCCGGAGCATGACTTCATCGAGAACACGCTTCGCTCCATGTCCAACGCCCGCCATTTCGGCGCCGACGCGATCGAGCTCGACGTCCATCCGACGAAGGACGGGCAGATGGTGGTCTTCCACGACTGGACCCTCGACTGCCGGACCGACGGCAAGGGGCCGGTGCGGCAGAAGACCCTCGCCGAATTGAAGAAGCTCGACGTCGGCTATGGCTACACTTCGGACGGCGGCAGGACCTATCCCCTGCGCGGCAAGGGCATCGGCGGGATGCCTACGGTGGAGGAGGCGCTTCGCGAGACCCCGCGGATGCGGCTGTTCTTCAACTTCAAGAGCAGGGATCCGAGGGACGCGGACGCCCTCGTCGCCGCCTTCCGGAGGGCCGGCGTGGAGATCGACGTCAAACATGTCTTCTACGGCCATCCGAGGGTGACGGACCGGATGAGGCAGCTGGTCCCGGGCGCATCGACCTTCTGGAAGGAGGGAATGAAGACCTGCCTCACGGATTACGTGAAGTGGGGCTGGACGAGCTTCGTGCCCGAGACCTGCCGCAACACCGTCGTCGCGGTGCCGCTCAACTATCAATGGGCGATCTGGGGCTGGCCCAAGCGCTTCATCGCCCGGATGGAGAGCGTCGGGACCAAGGTGATCCTGATGGGCCCCTATGAGAAAGGCGAGACTGCCGGCCTCGAGCGTCCCGAGCAGCTCGCCAAGGTGCCGAGGGACTTCCGGGGCTATCTGTGGATCGAGGATTTCTACAACGTGGGACGGGCGCTGGAGAATTAGGGCCGCGCGGATGTGAACCGTCG
>DASVUW010000196.1:0-11818 GCA_036386845.1 Allosphingosinicella sp.
GGCGGACCCACCCCTGGCCCCTCCCTTGCAGGGAGGGGACGGCCTGTGCCCCTTCACTTGCTCCCGCCGAACGCCGCCACCCGCGCCGCCGCGTCGGCGCGCAGGTTCGACCAAAAGAGCGCGTAATCGTAGACGTGATAATTGTTTCCCGGAAGGACGTAGGGGCCGAGGTCGGGGCCGTTCTCGCCGATCAGCAGGAAGCCTCGAACGTCGCAGCGCGCCGGAACGCCCGGCGCCTTGAGCTCGCCCTGGGTCAGGGCCTCGTTTGGGACCAGGGTGCCGGTATTGGCCGCCGCCGGCGCTTCGCCGCCCGTCGCCCCGGTAAGCGGGTTGGTGCAGAGCATCGGCGATCCGGCCCGCGAAATCCCGGTCCTTCCGGCGGATTTGTCGTAGACCTCCGTCACCTGCTTGGGATCGGCGGGCTCTGCGAAGCTCTGCCAGCTGACGAGGCACCCCGACTGCTCCCGCCTCTCGCAGGCGGGAAGCCCGAGCAAGGGCAGATCGGCCGTAATCGAGACCGGCCAACCGATCACATAGGCGGCGACGATCCTTTTCGCCTCCGGCTTTCCCGCGATCCGTTCGGCGAGAAGGCGCATCAGATGGAGGCTGCCCTGGCTATGGCCGGCCAGGATGATGGGCCGGTCCTTGGGAGCCTCTTCGAGGAACTCGTCGAATGCCGCGGCGACGTCGCGATAGGCGAAGTCGAGCGCCTTTTGCGCTTCCGCCTTGGTGGTGAGGAAGGCGCCGAACGTCGCCTGCCGGTATTTGGGCGCCCAGATCCGGGCGACCGCGTTGAACGCGCTCGCCTGGCTCTGAACGAACAGCTTGGCCCGCCACTGGGATTCCGGGTCCGCCAGCGGAGCGTTCCAGTGCGCCGTCTGAAGATAGGAGGTGGGGTGGATGAAGAAGGCCGAGGCGGAGGGCGTGGACTCGAGCTTCAATCCGGTGGGCATCCACAGCCCTGGGCTGTTCGGAAGGTCCGGCCGGGCGATCCACAGCCTCTTGTGGGCATAGGCCCTGGGCGCGGGGGCCGGCCCCCCCTCGAAGGCGGCCGACGGCACCATCGCGAACCGCATCAGCTCGGCTCCGAACAGGCGGTAGACGAGCGCCGCGGCCATGACGAGCATGGTCAGCCCCGCCACGACCCACAGGAACCGCCGCGCCAGCATCAAATCCTCCCCGCCTGCATCGCCGCTGCACAAGCGGATGGTAGATTCGAATGCAAGCGATAGAAGCGTTGTTGCGGTGGAGGAACGAATGACCGAAGCGGAGCCGATCGACCATGGCCCCTGGCCCCTGCGCGCCCTGCTCCTTCTCGGGCTCGGAGCCGCTTTGGCGCTGACCGTCCATCTGCTCACCCGGGGTGCGCAGCCCTGGCAATGGACGGACGATCCGCTGAGGATGAGCGCGGCGGCGGCTCTGGCCTCGGGCGGGATCGTCTTCGCTTTCGCGCTCGAACGCACGCGCTGGCTCTGGTCCGTCCTGTTCGCGCTCTCGGCCGGCCTCGTCGTCGGCTTCGTCACCTACTGGAACGGGCATCCCGACGATTGGGGCGCCGGCGAAGGCTGGCAGCTCGCCTCCGCGCTGCTCGCCCTCGTCATCGCCGTCCCGCTCTTCCAGGCGTCGCGCGACGCGGGCCGCTGGAACCTCGGTTACCGCGCCGTCCACGCCCATATCCTGACCAACATCGTCCTCTGGTTCGTTGCGTGGGGCTTCGTCCTCATCACCTTCCTGCTCGTCCTGTTGCTTTCCGAGCTGTTCCAGCTGATCGGGATCGCGCTGCTTCACGACCTGCTTCAGAAACCTTGGTTCCCCTGGCTGCTGATCGGCGGCGCCCTGGGCGCCGCCATCGGGCTCCTTCGGGATCGCGACAAGATCGTCGATACCCTGCAGCGGGTCGCAACGGCGATTCTCTCTTTCCTCGCCCCCATCCTCGCCGCCGGTCTCGTCCTCTTCGTCCTCGCGCTCCCCTTCACCGGCCTCGAACCGCTCTGGGAGCAGACCCGGGCGACGACCCCGATCCTCCTCGTCTGCATCCTCGGCGCCGTCGTGCTGATCAACGCAGTGGTCGGAAGCGGGGCGGCGGAGGATGAAGCGCGTCCGCGCCCCGTCCGCTGGGCAGCGGCGGCGCTGGCGGCGGTCGTCCTTCCGCTGGCGATCGTCGCCGCCGTCTCGACAGGAAAGCGAATCGCCCAGCACGGCTTCACCCCCGACCGGCTCTGGGCGGCCGTGTTCGTCGCCATCACGGTCGCCGGGGCCGCCTTCTATCTGTTCGCGGTCGTCCGCGGCCGTGCCGGCTGGCCGGCCCTGCTCCGCACCGTCAACCTGCGTCTCGCCGTCGGAATCTGCCTCGTCGCCTTGTTCCTGGCGCTTCCGATCGTCAGCTTCGGCGCCATCTCGACCCGCGACCAGCTCGCCCGCCTGCAATCCGGCCGGATCGCGGCGGACAGGTTCGACTGGGCGGCGATGCGGTTCGATTTCGGCCCTTCCGGGCGCAGGGCGCTGGAACGGCTCTCCGGCAGCCCGAATCTCGTCCTCCGGCAGCGTGCCCGCGAAGCTCTGCGCGCTTCCACCCGCTGGGCGATGGCTCCGGAGCCACCGGCGCCGGAGCGTTCGAGCCGCCCTCCAGTCAAATTCCGGGGGGAAGGGGGAGCGGTCCCGCCGGCTCTGGCCGATCTGGTCGGCCGTACCGGCCAGTGCCACGACGAAGCCTGCCGGGTCGTCATGGTCGAGCCGAAACGGGCGGTCGTCCTGCGCCCGAGCTGTCGCCATTGCATCTCCATGTTCGACGCTCAGTCAGACGGCACCTGGGTACAGCGGCTTCCGGCGCCGCCCGTCGTGACGAGGACGGCGCCCCTGGCCGACACGGCGACCGGCCGGGTCGAGGTCCGCAAGGTCGAACGGCGGCAGCTGTTCGTCGGCGGCCAGCCCGTCGGCGAGCCCTTCGAATAGGGCTCCTTGCCGCATTGCAGCGCGAATGCTAGCGGCCCCACCATGTCCGTCGACGCCGCCACCGTCCGCCACATCGCGAAGCTCGCCCGTATCGCCGTCTCCGACGCCGAGGTCGAGGCGCTCGCGCCAGAGCTGAACAACATACTCGGCTGGGTCGAGCAGCTCCAGGAGGTGGACGTCGAGGGCATCGAGCCGATGACCGCGGTCATCCCCAACAGGCTTCGCCTCCGCGACGATGAGGTCACGGACGGCGGCAAGCGCGACGACGTCCTCGCCAATGCGCCCGCGGCGGAGCATGGCTTCTTCGCGGTGCCGAAGGTGATCGAGTGATTGCACGCCCCCACGTCGCCCCAGCGAAGGCTGGGGCCCCGGCGGGTGAAGGCCGCCGGCGCCTTTCACCCGCTGGGATCCCAGCCTTCGCTGGGATGACGCTATGACCGACCTCACCGACCTCGGGATCGCGGCGATCCGCGACGGGGTGCGCGACGGCGCCTTTTCCGCCCGCGAAGTCGCAACCGCGTTCAGCGGCGCCGTCGAGAAGGGCAGGGGGCTCAATGCCTTCACCGTCGAGACTCCGGAGCACGCGCTCGCTGCGGCCGATGCGGCCGACTCGGCCCGGGCCTCGGGCGACCTGAAGCCGCTCTCCGGAGTGCCGCTAGGTATCAAGGACCTGTTCGCAACCCAGGGCGTCGCCACCACCGCCGGCAGCCGGATCCTCGAAGGCTTCGAGCCCCGCTACGAATCGACGGTCAGCTCCAACCTCTTCGCGGCGGGCGCCGGGATGCTCGGCAAATTGAACATGGACGAGTTCGCGATGGGCTCCTCCAACGAGACCAGCGCCTGGGGCCCCGTCCTCTCGCCCTGGCGGCGGAGCGACGGCGGCAATGCCGCGCTCACGCCCGGCGGAAGCTCGGGCGGCTCGGCGGCGGCGGTGGCGGCGCGGCTCGCGCCGGGAGTGACCGGAACCGACACCGGCGGCTCCATCCGCCAGCCCGCCGCCTTCGTCGGGATCACCGGGATCAAGCCGACCTACGGCCGCTGCTCGCGCTGGGGCGTGGTCGCCTTCGCCTCCAGCCTCGACCAGGCCGGGCCGATGGCGCGCGACGTGCGCGACTGCGCGATCCTGCTCGAAGCCATGGCCGGCTTCGACCCGAAGGATTCGACCTCGCTCGATCTGCCCGTTCCCAAATGGGAGGCGGCTCTGAACAGCGACATGCGCGGCAAGAGAATCGGAATCCCGAAAGAATACCGGATCGACGGGGTGCCGGCGGAGATCGACAGGGTGTGGGAACGCGGCATCGAACTGATGCGCGACGCCGGAGCGGAGATCGTGCCGGTCTCGCTTCCCCACACCAAATACGCTCTTCCCACCTACTATATCATCGCCCCGGCCGAGGCTTCGTCGAACCTCGCCCGCTACGACGGGGTCCGCTACGGCCGCCGGGTCGCTCCGGAGAACGGCAACCTCACCGACATGTACGAGGCGACGCGCTCGGAAGGCTTCGGAGCCGAGGTGAAGCGGCGGATCATGATCGGCACCTACGTCCTCTCCGCCGGCTTCTACGACGCCTATTTCAACCGCGCCCAGAAGGTGAGGGCGCTGATCGCCCACGACTTCGAGCGGGTCTGGGAGCAGTGCGACCTCATCCTCACCCCGACCGCGCCTTCCGCCGCCTTCGCCCTCGGCGAGAAGAGTGCCGACCCCATCGCCATGTACCTGAACGACGTCTTCGCCGTCCCCGCCAGCCTCGCCGGCCTGCCCGCGATTTCGGTTCCAGCGGGCCTCAACGAGGAAGGGCTGCCGCTCGGTCTCCAGCTCGTCGGTCGTGCGCTAGACGAGCAAAGCGTCCTGAATGCAGCCTTGGCTTTGGAAGATCGGGCGGGTTTCACGGCGAGACCGGAGGCCTGGTGGTGAGCGCCACCGCCCGTATTTCGCGCAGAGACGCAGAGACGCGGAGGGGCCGTGCGATTCTCGCGCGCAGCGCGCGTCGGATCGGCGCCGCCGGAAGGAAGCTGCGCTTCGGTCGGGGCGCTGGGCTCTCCGCGTCTCTGCGTCTCTGCGCGAACCCCTTTTTTCTTTCTGGACAGACCCATGTCTGATTATCGAATCCAGGGCGCGACCGGCGAGTGGGAGGTGGTGATCGGCCTCGAGGTCCACGCCCAGGTGACCTCGAACGCCAAGCTCTTCTCGGGCGCCTCGACCGAGTTCGGGGCCGAGCCCAACAGCCAGGTCAGCCTGGTCGACGCGGCGATGCCGGGGATGCTTCCGGTCCCCAACGCCGAATGCATCCGCCAGGCGGTCCGCACGGGCATGGCTCTGGAGGCGCAGATCAACCCCTGGTCCCGGTTCGACCGGAAGAATTATTTCTACGCGGACCTGCCGCAGGGCTATCAGATCAGCCAGCTCTACCACCCGATCGTCGGCGAGGGCGAGATCGAGATCCTCCTCGACGACAAGGACGAGGGATCGGCCAAGCGCATCGGCGTGGAGCGGATCCATCTCGAGCAGGACGCCGGCAAGCTGATGCACGACCAGCATCCCAGCTTCTCCTATGTCGACCTCAACCGCTCGGGCGTCGCCCTGATGGAGATCGTGTCGAAACCGGACATGAGAAGTCCCGAGGAAGCAGGGGCTTATATCCGTAAGCTGAGAGCAATCCTCCGCTACGTCGGAAGCTGCGACGGCAATATGGAGCAGGGGAGCATGCGCGCCGACGTCAATGTCAGCGTCCGAAGGCCCGGCAGCCCGCTCGGCACCCGAACGGAGACCAAGAACGTCAATTCGGTGCGGTTCATCATGGCCGCGATCGAGCATGAGGCGAACCGTCAGGTCGACCTGCTCGAAGCCGGCGGATCGATCGTCCAGGAGACCCGCTTGTGGGACCCGGACAAGTGCGAGACCCGGAGCCTCCGCTCCAAGGAGGAGGCGCACGACTACCGCTACTTCCCCGATCCGGACCTTCTCCCGGTCGAGCTGACCGACGACTTCCTGCAGGACTGCAGGGCGTCGCTTCCCGAGCTCCCCGACTCCAAGCGCCGCCGCTACGAGGGCGCTCTCGGCCTCTCCGCCTACAATGCAAGCGTCCTCACCGCCGACGTCACGACGGCGCGCTGGTTCGAGTCGCTTCTCGAGAAGCTCGGCGAAGTGCATGCCCAGCGCGCCGGGAACTGGGTCACCTCCGACCTGTTCGGAGCGCTGAATCGGCTCGGCAAGACCATCGAGGAAAGCCCCGTCACGCCCGCCCAGGCCGCCGAGCTTCTCCGTTTGACGGCGGAAGGCACACTCTCCGGCACCCTCGCCAAGCAGGTGTTCGAGATCATGCTCGAGACCGGCGACGACCCCGCCCGGATCGTCGAGGAGCGCGGGCTCAGGCAGACCAGCGACACCGGCGCCATCGACTCCGCGATCGCCGGCGTCCTCGCCGCCAACCCCGACAAGGTCGCCGAATATCGCGGCGGCAAGGACAAGCTGTTCGGCTTCTTCGTCGGACAGGTGATGAAGGCGATGCAGGGCAAGGCCAATCCGGGCGTGGTCAACGAGCTTCTGAAAAAGGCGCTCGGCTAGCCAGCCGTCATTGCGAGCGCAGCGAAGCAATCCAGCGCTGCGCCTTCGCCCGCTGGATTGCTTCGTCGCTTCGCTCCTCGCAATGACGTTCAGGCCTCGAAGCAATCCGAGTAGCGCTCCCGAAGCACGTTCTTCTGGACCTTGCCCATGGCGTTGCGCGGCAGGTCATCGACGAGGAAAATCCGCTTGGGGCGCTTGAAGCTCGCAAGGCTCTCCGCCAGCCCGCTGAGGATGGCGGGCTCTTGGAGCGCCGCGCCCGGCGGGGCGACCACTACGGCCACGACTCCTTCGCCGAAATCCAGATGCGGAACGCCGATCACCGCGCATTCCGCCACCCCCGGAATCGCCTCGATCGCCGCCTCAACCTCCGCCGGATAGACGTTGAGGCCCCCCGTGATGACGAGGTCCTTCTCGCGCCCGACGATGCGAACGTAGCCCCCTTCGTCCACGAACCCGAGGTCGCCGGAGATGAAGTAGCCGTCCTCGCGGAAAGCCTCCGCGGTCTTGTCCGGCATCCGCCAATAGCCTTTGCACACGTTCGGGCCGCGAATCTCGATCGCCCCGATCTCCCCGTCCTGCAAGGCGGCTCCCGTCGCGGGATCGGCGATCCGGATCTCGATCCCTGGAAGGGGAGGTCCGACGCTTCCCGGCACTCGCGACCCCTCATAGGGGTTGGACGTATTCATGTTGGTCTCGGTCATCCCGTAGCGTTCGAGAATGGAGTGGCCCGTGCGCGCCTCGAACTCGCGGTGGGTTTCTGCGGAAAGCGGCGCCGAGCCGGAGACGAACAGCCGCATGTGCCGCGTAAGCTCGCGAGTGAAGGCCGGGTGCGAGAGAAGCCGGGTGTAGAAGGTCGGCACACCCATCATCGCGGTCGATTGCGGCAGCAGGCGGGTGATTTCGCGCAGGTCGAACGACGGAAGGAAGATCATCGACCCGCCGGCCAGCAGGGTTACGTTGGTAGCGACGAAAAGGCCGTGGGTATGGAATATCGGCAGTGCGTGGAGAAGCCGATCCCGGGCCGTGAACCGCCAGGCCTCGCGCAGCGTCTCGGCGTTCGAGGCGAGGTTGGAATGGGTCAGCATCGCGCCCTTGGAGCGGCCGGTCGTGCCGGACGTGTAGAGGATCGCGGCGAGGTCGTCCGGCGCGCGGGCCACGATATCGAGGCTGCGGCCGGCGTGAAGCGCTCCCTCGACCAGCGCCTCCAGCGTTTCCGCCCGGCGAGCGCCGCCGGCGCGTCCGGGATGGCCGACGAACAAAGCCGGCTCGGAATCCTCGACGAAATAGCGGACCTCCGCTGCCGTATAGGCCGGGTTGAGCGGCAGGTGGACGGCGCCGGCACGAAGCGTGGCCAGGTAGAGGAGCAGTCCCTCAATGCTCTTTTCGGCCTGGACCGCCACGCGGTCGCCCGGGACGACTCCAAGCTCGGCGAGGCGGGCGGCCAGACTGCCCGTCCGCTCGTCCAGCGCTCGGTAGGAGAGTTCGGCCCCGTCGGCCTCGATCAGGAAGGGCGCCCGGGAGTCCGCCGGGAAACGGGAGCGGATCAGGGAATAGAGGTTCATTCGGCTATCCGTCGGCACGCGTCCGCTGGGCCGCGACCCGCGCCTGCCATAGGGCGAGCAGCGGCACCGTGCCCAGCTCCATCGCGAGGCCAAACACATGGCCCATGCCGGGCACTCCGGTCCGGGCCAATGCGTAAAGCCGGCCCAGCCCCCCGACGAAGACGATCAAGGCGAGAAGCCGAATGCGCGAAGTCTTCCGCTCGATCCCCGGTATGCAGCTCGCGAAGGCGATCCCGATCGCCAAGAGCAGGCCCGAGAGGTAGCGGAAGTGGCTGTCGAGATCGGTCGGCGACGAATCGCCGACGCCCTTCAGAAAGCCGGGACCCTCGATCATCCCGACGGCGCCGGCGAGAAGCGGTACCAGGCAGCCCAGCGCAACGGCCGCCTGCAGCAGGCGGCGCTCGGTCTCCAGCGAGCCCGGTCGAAGCCCGGCTCCGCCGCTCACCGGCTTCCCCGAATGCCGGCCTGCCGCGCCCGGCGCGATATCCGGATTTCACCTCCCTTATAAGGGAGGTGCCTTATAAGGGAGACGGCGGGACCGCTCACACGTTGAACCGGAACAGCATCACGTCGCCGTCCTGGACGACATATTCCTTGCCCTCGGAGCGCATCCTTCCGGCTTCCTTGGCGCCCGCCTCGCCCCCGAACTTGACGAAATCCTCGTAGGCGATGGTCTCGGCCCGGATGAAGCCGCGCTCGAAGTCGGTATGGATCACGCCCGCGGCCTGCGGCGCCTTCGCGCCTTTCTCCACCGTCCAAGCCCGCGATTCCTTGGGGCCCGCGGTGAAGAAGGTGATGAGGTGGAGCAGGTCGTAGCCGGCCCGGATCACCCGGGCGAGGCCGGTCTCCTCAAGCCCCAGGTCCTTGAGGAACTCGGGCCGGTCGGCCGGGTCCATGGTCGCGATCTCGGCCTCGATCGCGGCCGAGATGACGACCGCCCCTGCGCCTTCGGCCGCGGCTTTCGCGAACACGCGGGCGCTGTGCGCGTTGCCGCCCGCCGCGTCGCCTTCGTCGACGTTGCAGACGTAGAGGACCGGCTTGGCGGTGAGCAGCTGCGCCCGCTCGAGCGCCAGCTTCTCCTCCTCGTCGCGGGGCTCGGTAAGCCGCGCCGGCTTCGAGTCGCGGAGCAGGTCCAGCGCCTGGCCGAGTACGGAAGCCTGCACCTTGGCCTCCTTGTCCCCCTGCTGCGCCTTCTTGGCGAGGGCGGGCACCCTCTTCTCGAGGCTCTCGAGGTCGGCCAGCATCAGCTCCGTCTCGACCGTGTCCGCGTCCGCGACGGGATCGACCCGGCCTTCGACATGGGTGACGTCGCCGCCCTCGAAGCAGCGCAGGACATGGACGATCGCGTCCACCTCGCGGATATTGCCGAGGAACTGGTTGCCGAGCCCCTCGCCCTTGGAGGCGCCGCGCACCAGCCCGGCGATGTCGACGAATTCGAGCTGGGTCTCGATCTCCTGCGCCGACTTCGCCACCCGCGCGATCTCGTCGAGCCGAGGGTCGGGGACCGCGACCCGGCCGACGTTCGGCTCGATCGTGCAGAAGGGATAATTGGCCGCCTGCGCCGCCGCGGTCTCGGTCAGCGCATTGAACAGGGTCGATTTGCCGACATTGGGCAGCCCGACGATTCCGCAACGAAAACCCATGGTCTTTCACACACTCCGGAAGGTGTCATACCGAACGCCTTTCAGCATCCAGCTCGATGGTCCTTCGATACGCCGCTTCGACTTCGCTCAGCGGCTACTCAGGATGAGCGGGGAAACACCGCCCGCTCATCCTGAGTAGGGACTGAGCTTGGCGAAGGCCCGAATCGAAGGACCCGATGCTCGAAACTGGACCCTGAAACAAGTTCAGGGTGACAGGTCGCGCCGACCCTGCTACATTTGTAGCATGAAGGGGATGACGGCATTGGCGCTCGGACTCGCCGTCGCGGCGGTCGTTGTCCAGCCGGCGGAGGCGCGGGTGGAAGCGGGGAAAATCGACTCCGCCGTGCGCGTCGCCATGCAGCGCACCGGCGCCCGCGGCCTGGCCATGGCGGTCGTCGAGGACGGCAAGCCCGTCTTCGTCCGCGCCTGGGGCCATCGCAACGCCTCCGGCGATCCGCTCGAGTCGGACACGGTCATGTACGGGGCGTCGCTGACCAAGGCCGTCTTCGCCTACACCGTCATGCAGCTCGTCGAGGAACGCCGGCTCGACCTCGACCGCCCGCTCGGCGAATATCTGCCGAAGCCGCTTCCCGAATATGGCAATCTCGACGCCTACGGCAATTGGGCCGATCTCGCCGGCGACGAGCGCTGGCGCAGGCTCACCGCCCGCCACCTCCTCACCCACAGCTCGGGCTTCCGGAACTTCTCCTGGGACGAGCCGGACGGCAAGCTTCGAATCAACTTCGATCCGGGGACGCGCTACGCTTATTCCGGAGAGGGGATCATCCTCCTCCAGTTCGTGATCGAGAAGGGGCTCGGCCTCGATCTCGGAGCCGAGATGCAGCGGCGGGTCTTCAACCGCTTCGGAATGAAGAACACAAGCATGATGTGGAGGCCCGATTTCGCGCGCAACCTCGCCGACGGCTGGAAGTCGGACGGCAAGGCCGAGCCGCACGACGAGCGAAGCCGGGTTCGGGCGGCCGGGTCGATGGACACGACGATCGCCGACTTCGCCCGCTTCGCCGCCGCCTTCATTCGGGGCGAGGGGCTCAAGCCGTCCTCGCGGGCGGAAATGCTGAAGGCGCACCTGCCGATCAACTCCGTCGCCCAGTTTCCCAGCCTGGTTCCCGAAGCGCCTCCCGAAAAGCACTGGAAGGGGCTTGCCGCCGGCCTCGGGGTCGTCACTTTCGACGGGCCGCAGGGGAGGGGCTTCTTCAAGGGCGGCCACAACGACAGCACGGGCAACATGTGGGTCTGCGTCGAACGCCGCCGCCGCTGCGTCGTCCTCCTCGCCAACGACGTAAGGGCCGAAGCGGCCTTCCCCCAATTGGTCGAGTCCATCCTGGCTGAGACAGGCCTGCCGTGGCGCTGGGAATATGGCTGGCTTCCGGAATAGCGCCTGCGCCTCCATCGTCACTGCAAGGAGCGAAAGCGACGAAGCAATCCAGAGAGAGCCTGCGAGGCCGCGCTGGATTGCTTCGCTTCGCTCGCAATGACGGCGGAGTCAGGCTGAGCCGGTGACGCCTAAACCCGGTAGTTGAAGCTGATGCTGATCCGCTCGCTTTTGCCCGTGCTCGGAACGACCTCGTGCCTGAGCCAGCTTTCCCACAGGAATACCGTGCCCGGCGCCGGGTGGGCGTAGACGAAGGTCCTCAAATCCTCCGGAGCGTCATCCCTCCGGGGCGGGGCGGCCATCATCATCGGAAGCCGCGGATCCTCCAGCTTGAGGGCGCCCGAGCCCGGCGGGACCGTCACGTAGACCGTCCCCGAGACCGCGCTGTGCGGATGGATATGCCCCGAATGCGCGCCGCCGGGCTTCAGGACGTTGACCCACAGGCTGTCGAGCCTGAGCCGCCGCCCGCCGAGGTCGAAGGCGCATTCCGCGGCGAAGGCCGCGACGTGGCGGTTGAGGAGCCGGACGAGTTCGCCGAAGCTCGGGTCCCGGGTCGGAAGGTCGTTGAGCGAGGCGTAGGACGTATAGCCGCGATAGCCGTGCTCGCTCGACCAGCGCCGCCCTGCGCCGTCTTCGAGCGCCAGCGCCCGGCACGCCGTTTCCAGCTCCGCGACGAGGGCGGGGCGGCCGAGCTCCGCCTCAT
>DASVUW010000197.1:0-3600 GCA_036386845.1 Allosphingosinicella sp.
GGCGGCGGCGGCCGAGGCGCATGGCGCGGACCGGGTGGTGGCGGAGGCCAATCAGGGCGGGGCAATGGTGGAGGCGGTGCTGCGGGCGGCGGACTGCACGCTGCCCGTGCGGCTGGTCCATGCCAAGCGCGGGAAGGCGGCGCGCGCGGAGCCGGTGGCGGCACTGTTCGAGAGCGGTCGGGCGCGGTTCGCGGGCGCCTTTCCCGAGCTGGAGGACGAGCTTGCCGGGCTGGTCGCGGGCGGCGGCTACGAAGGGCCGGGGCGGTCCCCGGACCGCGCGGACGCGATGGTCTGGGCGATGACCGAGCTGATGCTCGGGCGGCGAAGGGCGGAGCCGCGGGTGCGGCGGCTTTGAAGAAGACTCCCCTCCCTGGAAGGGAGGGGCCGGGGTGGGTCCGCCGAAGGCGGCCGAAACTCAGGAGTCAGCAAGAAGTCTCGCTGCGCTCGCCTACCCACCCCCGACCCCTCCCTTCCAGGGAGGGGAGCTTAGTGGAGGGATATCATGAAATCGTGGTTCGGACGGAAGGCGGCGCCGGCGGCGCGGCCTTTGCTTCATCGTTCCCATTCGGGGGCGGCGGGGGTGGGGGAATGGCCCCGCAATTACGAGGCCCAGGTGCGCGAGGCCTATCTCGGCAATCCGGTGGCGCAAAGGGCGGTGAGGCTGGTCGCCGAGAGCGTCGCCTGGGCGCCCATATATGCGATGGGCGGGGCGGCGGGGGCGGGGGCCTCGGCGAAGGCGGTGGGGCTGGTCGGGCCGGCGCTGCTCGACCAGGCGGCGGCGCAATTGCTGCTCCACGGCAACGCCTTCGTCCAGATATTGCTGGACGCCGACGCGGCGCCGGCGGAGCTTTTCGCGCTGAGGCCCGAGCGGGTGACGGTGGAGCCGGGGGCGGGGGGCTGGCCCGAGGCCTATGTCTACCGGGCGGGCGAGGTGAAGACCCGGCTCGCGGCGCGCGACGCGCTGGGGCGCCCGGGCCTCGTCCACGTCAAGGCGATGCACCCGCTCGACGACCATTACGGGCTGGGGTGCCTGGGCGCGGCCGCGGGGGCGGTGGCGATCCACAATGAAGCGACGCGGTGGAACAAGGCGCTGCTCGACAATGCGGCGCGGCCTTCGGGGGCCTTGAGCGTCGAGGGCGGGGAGGGGGCGCTCGCGGCAGAGCAATATGACCGGCTGCGCGACGAGCTGGAGCTCCATTTCGCGGGGAGCGGCAATGCCGGGCGGCCGCTCCTGCTCGAGGGCGGGCTGAAGTGGCAGGCGATGAGCCTGACTCCCGCCGACATGGATTTCGCGGGGATGAAGGCGGCGGCGGCGCGGGAGATCGCGCTCGCCTTCGGGGTGCCGCCGATGCTGCTGGGGCTTCCGGGGGATTCGACCTACGCCAATTACCGGGAGGCGAACCGGGCGCTGTGGCGGCTGACCGTTCTTCCGCTGGCCGACAGGCTGCTCGGGGCGATCGGGGCGGCGCTGGCCGCCTGGTGGCCGGGGCTGAAGCTCAGGCTCGACGTCGACCAGGTGACGGCGCTCGCGGAGGACCGGGAGCGGCTCTGGGCGCAGGTGAGCTCGGCGGATTTCCTTTCCCGCGAGGAGAAGAGGGAGATGCTGGGGTTCTGACGAGGAAGGGGCCGCGGTTGCCGGCCTCGCTCGCCGTCACCCCAGCGAAGGCTGGGGTCCCGTGGGGTGAAGGGCGCGGCGGTTTTCACCCGCGGGGGCCCCAGCCTTCGCTGGGGCGACGAGTTTCCAGGAGGAAGATCATGACGGACGAGGGCAGCAGGATGCTCGCTTTGCTCGTCGCGCAGGCGGAGGGGCAGGGGGCCGGGCTGGTGACGGTTCGGGCGCTGGTCGAGGAGGCGAGCGAGCTGGGCGCCGCGCGGGCGCTCGAGGCTTTGGGCCTCGGCGACGGCAAGGCGAGGCGCGACATGGACGAGCTTCGCGAGCTCCTCCAGGCCTGGCGCGACGCGAAGAAGAGCGCGTGGCAGGCGGTTGCGGGGTGGATGGTCCGGATATTGCTCGCTTTACTGGTGCTCGGGATGAGCGTGAGGCTGGGGCTTCTGGAGCTTCTGAAATGAGGTTCGCGGGCTATGCGGCGGTGTTCGACCGGCTCGACCGGGGCGGGGACGTCGTCCGGCCGGGGGCGTTTGCGAGAAGCCTGGAGCGGGGCGTGACGGACGTTCCGCTGCTTTGGCAGCACCAGCCGGGGCGGCCTGTAGGGCGGATCGAATATCTGAGGGAGGACGGCCGCGGGCTGAGAATCATCGCCCGGCTTTCGGCCGGGGCCGCGGGGGCCGCCGCCGCGGCGCTTCTGAAGGACGGAAGAGTCGCCGGGCTGAGCTTCGGCTACCGGGTGAGGAAGTCGAGCGGCGCGGAGCCGAGGGTGCTCGAGGATGTCGAGCTGGTCGAGGTCAGCCTGGTCAAGGTGCCGATGCAGCCGAAGGCCCGTGTTCACGCTTTGTCCGATTGATGGATACGCGGAATTGCCGGGCCGGTATCCCGGGGGCTCCCCCTGGGGGTGAGACTCGCGCGCCCAATTCCGGGCCGGTATTTTCATGGAGAACATAATGTCGCTTACCGATGACAGCTGCTGCGTTTCGCTGTTCGACTTCGTCCCCGAGGGCGAGCAGGCCGCGATCCGCGCTCGGACCAGCACGGCCGACGCGACCGCCTGGATCCAGGCGGCGATCAACCATATCGACGCTTCGGGCGGCGGGTGCCTTTGCCTTCCGGCCGGCACCTATCAGGTGAACGGCACCATCCAGCTCAAGAAGAGGCTGACCCTGGAAGGCGCCGGCCAGCGCGGCTCGATCCTGCGCCACACCGGAACCGGCAACTGCCTCGAATCCCTGTGGCCGATCAATTCGTCCACCGCCGTCGACATCCGGGTCCGCTCGCTCGGGATCATCAACACCCTCGGCGGCAACAATACGGGCTCGGCAATCTACGAGCAGGGCGGGACCTATGTCGCCTTCGAGGACCTGCTGATCGAGAATTTCAAATACGGCATCATCCTCAACCAGAGCGAGCTCGTCGACATCGACCTGTGCACCATCCAGGCCCAGTCGCTCGCCTCGATCTGGATCGTGAACGGGGGGGACATCACGCCCGAGGCGAGCTACAGCTTCACCAACCGGATCAGCGTCACGCGATGCCAGCTCAACGTCGCCTATAACGGCAATCCGAACGATCCGCAGGGCTATTGCATCCTCGACGACGGCGGCACCAGCCACGCCTTCCGCGACAACAATTACAACGGGTCGGTCACGCACATCCGGGCTGCGGGAGTCACCCCCCTGCTGATCTCGGGCGGCGAGTTCGAGGGGGCGGGGAACGTCAACCTGCTCCTCACCTATACGAGGCTCTCCGGCGCCGGGGTCGGGGGCTGCGGGGCCGTGCTGCTCGCGAATTGCCAGATGTCGCCGAAATACGACCGTCCGGCCATCGAGATCCACAACTGCCACCACCTCAGCCTGGTGAGCTGCGGTTTCGGCAACACGCAGACCAGCCGGCCCATGATCACGGGCATGTTCAACGCCTACATGGTGACGGAGTTGGGAACGTCGAATGCGAGCGTCGGGCCGTTGTTCGACAATGAGGGCAACCCG
>DASVUW010000198.1:0-4545 GCA_036386845.1 Allosphingosinicella sp.
ATAGGATTGTGGTTGTGGCTCTGCCGCAAGGACAGCTCCCCCATATTCTCGCGCTTCGCCCTCGCCGCCGGGGTGGGCGCGGCCATTCTCTTCATAGCTGCCATGGCGGTCACTCCGGTCGTCCACCCCACCGCTCCGTTCCTGATCCAGGTGCCGGGCACCGATCTGGTACTGGCTCCAGCCGGTCGGCTGATGATCTGGATGGAGGCCGTCCGGAACTTCCCCGCCGATCCGTTCTTCGGCCGCGGGATCGGCGAGGAGGTCGTCGAGGTGCGCTACCTCTCGCCGTCGGGTCACCTTCAGCGCCTCACCGACGCGCACAACACCTTCCTCAACCTGGCCGTCCAGTGCGGAATCGTCGGGCTCGCGGCCTTCACGGCGCTGCTGGCCTATATGGTGCGAAGGACTCTACCGCTCAGCCTGGCTGGAGGCGCCATGACCGTCGCACGGGTCGGGCTTGGCCTCGCCCTCCTCAACGGCTTCGCCTACCATGGCCTCGGCGGCTCGTTCGAGGATTCGAGGCACTTGTGGGTGCTTTTCGGTCTGTTCCTGGCCGCCATTCGGCTCGAACGGCTCGGTTTGGGGCGTGGAGGACCGGGTTCGGAGACAAGTTCGGCATCACCGGCAAGCGGGCTCAGGGAATAGGCGTCATCCCGGCGAAGTCGGGACGAGGTCAGTTAGCCCGTCCGAGCCCTTCGATCGTCCGGTCGACGAGGGCCTTGTCGGCGCCGGCATCGAGCTTCTCCCGGATCAGGGCCTCCGCCGCGGCGGCGGCGGCCCTGGCGGCTTTGGCGCGGACCTGGTCGAGGGCGGCGCGTTCGGCGGCGGCGATCTTGTCCTCGGCCATCCGGCCGCGGCGCTCGACCAGGGCCGAGGCATCGCTTTCGGCCTGGCGGACGATTCCCTCCGCCTCGGCGCGGGCCCGTTCCAGAAGGGTGGCGGCCTCAGCGTCTGCCTGGGCCGATTTGGCTTCATATTCGGCCTTGATCGCCTCGGCCTCCGAGCGAAGCTGGGCAGCCTCGTCGAGCTGGGCGCGGATCGCGGAGATCTTCGAGTCGAGCGCCTTGCCGATCAGCGCCGGAACCCGCTTCCAGATGAGGATTGCGAGCACCACGACCATGGCCAGCGCGATCCACTGCGGAGCGTCGAGTCCCAAGGCGGTAGGGAGTTCGTGATGCTCGGGAGCGCCGACATGGCCCGCCGGGGCAGCCTCGGCGCCCGGCTCGCGAACGTGGACGTCTTTGGGGTTTTCCTCAGCCATTGCTTATCGCCGTCCTGACCGCCCGTGCGGCTTCATCGCTGTCCACCGTGACTCCGGCCAGGCGCTCGACCATCTCGCGCGCCGCTTCGGCCGCGACGCTCTCGATCTCGCCCAGCGTGGCCTCGGTCGCGGTGCGGATCCGGGCCTCGGCGGCTTCCACCCTTGCCCCGATCTCCTCGTTAGCGACCCGCATACGCTCTTCCGTCGCCTTGGCGCTGGAGACCTTGGCGGCCTGGGCCACCTTCAGCGCCTCGCCTCGGCTCGCATCCATCCGGGCGCGATAGGCGGCTTCGGTCCCTTCGGCGGCTTCCCGCGCGGCCTGGGCCGCGGCGAGATCGCCGGAGATGCGCTGGTCGCGAGCCTCCACCGTCGACTGGATCTTCGGGAGCATCATCCGGCCGATGCCGAAATAGAGGATGGCGAGCACCAGCAGCAGCCAGAAGAACTGCGAGTAAGCGGCGTCGGCCAGCTGATTGATCTGGGGCATGGGCGTTAGTGACAGTCACTAGTGACTGTCACTCTCCTCTTCTTAGCGGGCGTAGAGGATGATCATCGCCACGGCGAAGGCGATGAGGCCGAGAAGCTCGGCGGCCGCGAAGCCGATGAACAGACGGCCCTGCTGGCTGTCGGCGGCGGCCGGGTTGCGGATCGCGCTCTCGAGGAACGAGCCGAAGACGTTGCCGACTCCGACCGCGGCGGCGCCGACGCCGATGGCGGCGAGGCCCGCGCCGATGACCTGGGCAGAAGCGAAATCCATGACAATCTCCTTGGGAAAAACGGTTTGAAAGCTAGTGAAGGTTGACCGCGTCGTTGATGTAGAGCGAGGTCAGAAGGGCGAAGACATAGGCCTGGATCGCGCAGACCAGGATCTCGAGCGCCATCACTCCGACGATGAACACGAACGAGAGCAGGCTGACGGCGGGGCCGATTCCGCCGGCGTTGATCCCCTGGACGACGAAGCTCCCGAACACCTCGACGAGGATGTGGCCCGCGATCATCGCCACGAAAAGCCGGAGCGCCAGGCTGAACGGGCGGACCATGAAGGAGAGCAGCTCGATGAGGAAGATCATCGGAAGCATGGGCTTGGGCGTGCCGTGCGGGACGAACAGCGAGAAGAAGTGGAAGCCGTGCCTCGCGAAGCCGACGATCAGCACGATTCCAAAGCTGATGATCGCCATGATGCCGGTGACGGTGAACTGGCTGGTGACGGTGAAAGGATGGGCGCCTAGCAGTGCGAAGGGCATGAGGCCGATCAGGTTCGCGAAAAGGATGAACATGAAGACCGTGAACACCCACGGCATGTACTTGCGGCCCTCGGGGCCGATGTTCGTCGTCACCATCGAGTGGATGAAGCCGGTCACCCCTTCGACCATCACCTGCCAGCGGCCGGGCACGAGCTGGCGCTTCATCCCGCCCAGCATGAACACCCAGATGAGCGCGAGGACGATGAGCATCCAAAGCGCGCTGTTGGTGAAGACGAACGGGCTTCCGTCCAGATGGCCCGCGAGCGGGCTGATCTGGAACTGGTGCATCGGGTCGATCTTGCTTTCGGCCGCCACTCTTTAAGTCCCTTTGCCCGTCATTCGGGCTTCTGCTTCGAAATCTTCCAGACTTCCCACATGGCGGCGCCGAACCCGAGGAACAGCATCACCACCCAGACAGCCTTGGTCCCGGCCGCCCGGTCGATCACCCAACCGATGAGGGCGCTTCCGAGCGGGTAGCTGACCATCACCGAGAGGATGCGCATCCCCTGGCGCTGGCCGGTCTGCGGCGCGCGCTGCTTCACGCCGGTCCTCGCCGCTTCCGCCGCCTGCGCTTCCCTCAATCGCTCATCGAGCGAGTCGAGTCGCGCATCCGGGGGGAGCTTCGGGTCCTGCCGTGGCTCGTCTTCCGCCATGTCTTTCTTCCATGGGCAGCGGCGCTCGGGAGCGGGCTGATGAGGGTGCGAGGACATGCCGGCGAACGAACCCCGCCGAGGCGCCGCCCCTTTAGGAAGGGGGGGAGTTCAAGTCAACACGGATGGTGCGGTGCAATATGCTTCTCCCCTCCCTGCAAGGGAGGGCTGGGGGTGGGTCCGCCGAAGGCGGCCGAAACTCGGAGTCAGCAAGAAGTCTCGCTGCGCTCGCCTACCCACCCTCTTCCCCTCCCTTCCAGGGAGGGGAAGAGGCTGTGCGATGCGCTTACCCGCAATAGGCCGGGAGCGGGATCGGGGCCGAGTCGCGCTGGCGCCAGACTCCGTCCGGAAGGCGATAATATTGGCCCTGGGCGACTTTAGTGCGGAAGAGCTCGCAGGCGGTGGTGGCGGCGACCTCCTCGATCTTGGCGCCGCGCTTGGCGGCGAGATCGGTATAGTAAGCGCGGCGCTTGATGTTGACCGAATCGACCTGGGCGCGGACCGCCGCGGGCGCGGAGCCGACGAGGCCGAGATAGCCGTCGGCCTGCTCGCCGACCTGGCCGGAGGCTCGAAGCAGGGCGGAGGCGTCCTGCAACATGGCCGAGGCGACCGAGGCGCCCCCGGCGACGACCGCGAGCGAGATTCCTGCGGCGAGGATCAGTCTGGTTCGGCGGCTCATGTCAAAACACTCCCGGATTCTCTTTGATGAGATCGCGCACGTCCTGTTGGAGACGAACGACGACCTCCTGCCTGATGTTGATATTGAGGTTGATCTCGATCGGTTTCTCCGGAGCGCTCACCTGAACGCATCCGGCCGACATGAGAACAACCGGCGCGGCGAGGAAGATCTTCACCCGTCTCATCGCGCCTTGCGTCGCATCGCCACGCATCAACGTCAACAACGACCGCTTCATCGCACAATCTCGCTTTCCTGGGGCTGAACGGGAGGAGGCGCCTCCGGGCGGCCGCGCATCAGGTCCGGAAGCGTCGACTGGAGGAGCAAGGTGGGATCGTGGAGCGAGCGCATCGTCCCGATCAGAGCCCGGAACGGGCCCTTGACCGTGATGTTGAACTCGAAGGGAATCTTGGCGAGCTGGGTCAGGGCCCGGCCCGCGACCATTCCTCTAAGGCCGCCCGCGGGAGCCACCGTCAGCGCCGTGTTGCGCGCGACCCCGTCGAGCTCGATACCGGCGACGAACTCGCCTTCGAGCGAGCCGTCGAGGCCGATGGTCAGCTTCGAGTAGCGCATCGACTTCAGAGCGTCGAAGGCGAGCTTTCCGTAGATCCCCAGCTGCTTGTCGGTCAGCTCGCCGATGTAGGAGAGGGTTTCCCCTTCCGGCCGGGCGACGAGCCGGCCGCCGACGATCCGCCCGCCGCGCTCGTCGAACAC
>DASVUW010000199.1:0-2564 GCA_036386845.1 Allosphingosinicella sp.
GGCCGGCTCGACGGCCGGGGTTTCGGCCTCGATTTCCGGCATTGAGCAGGTCGGGGAGGACACTTCGATCCGCTCCTGCCCCGCCAGCGCGTCGATCGCGGCCTGGGCGTCCTCATAGGCGATGTTGGCGGCGATCCGGACCTTGGCGCGGGTGAAGCGCCAGCTCCTGAGCTGGCCGTCCTTCGAGACTTGCAGGTGGCAGACCAAGGCCGCGCGGTCTTCGCCCTCCTTCAAGGAGCAGATGTCGGCGCTGAGGGTCTCGGGCAGCATCGGGACGACCCGGTCGGGGAAATAGACGCTGTTGCCGCGCTTCCTGGCTTCCTTGTCGAGCGCGGAGCCGGAGCGGACGTAGAAGCTGACGTCGGCGATCGCGACGATCGCCCGCCAGCCGCCCGCATTGGCGGGATCGTCGTCCGCGGCCGCCCAGACCGCGTCGTCATGGTCGCGGGCGTCGGCCGGATCGATGGCGACGATTGGGATCTGCGTCAGGTCCTCCCGCTCGCCCAGGCCCTGCCTGGCCACCCGCTCGGACTCCTCGATCGCCGAGGCCGGGAATTCGTGCGGGATTCCGTGCTTGTGGATGGCGATCAGGCTGAAGCTCCGGGGCGCGAACGGATCGCCGAGGATTTCGGAGACCCGGGCGGTGAGGCGCGGCGGGCGGCCGACCTTCTCGGCCAGGACGAGGTCGCCCGGCTGGGCCTTGCCGACGTCGGAGATGGCGAGCTCGCGGCGCTCCTTCTTCTCGACGGGGCGGAGCCAGAGGCCCTGGCCCTCCTGGTGGACGACCCCGAGGACGAGCTCGCTTCCCTTCATCAGCTTCTTCATCGGGTGGGCGGCGTAGCCGTTGCCCCGCTGCTCGGTGCGGGCCAGCAGCCGGTCGCCCACTCCGAGGGCCGAGCCCCTGCCCTTTCGCTCGAGCACCCGAAGCCGCGGCTCGGGCAGGTCCGCCTCCCACCTTTCGGGCACGGCCCAGGCTTGGCCGCTCTCGTCCACGTCGACCACTCGAAGCACCGTCACCTTGGGGACGCCGCCCGACTGGTGGAAGGCGCGGCCGGGCGAGGCGTCGATCAGCCCTTCGTCGGCCATGTCGTGGAGCAGCGCCTTGAGAGCGATCTTGTCGTGCCCGGAGAGGCCGAAGGCGCGGGCGATCTCGCGCTTGCCGGCAGGAGCGTCGCTCGAGGCGATGAAATCGAGGATCTGCTGGCGCGTGGGGAGGCCGGCGCGGGTGGGTTTCTTAGGAATTGGGACCCGTCATTGCGAGGAGCGCAGCGACGAAGCAATCCACCTTCCTGAAGGTTCCGGCGTCCGCTGGATTGCTTGGCTCCGCTCGCACTGACGGTCAGGGCGCCGCCGGCGGTGGAGGCGGGGGCGTGTAGGGCCGGAACGCCCCGCCCGGCACGGCCGAGGCGATCGGGCTTTCATATCCGTCAGCCGAGACGGAGGACACGCCGAACACCCAGTCGTCAACCCTGACGCCCTGGAGGACGTGGTCGCACCGTATTTCCGTCAGCTTCTGTCCTTCCGCGCTGAGCTTGCGGCATAATTCGGGAGCGCCCGCGGCGAGACGCAGGCTCTTCTCCCAATTGGCGGCGCTGGTCGGCCGCCAGCGGACGACATAGGCCGCTGCCCCCTTCACCGGGCGCCAGCGCAGGGTCGTGCTCACCGAAACCGCGCCCTCGACGGTGGGTTCGGGCGGCAGCGGAGTCCTCGCGAGTGCCGCCAGAGCGGCGACGTTGAGCTGCACCACCTTGCGCAGATAGGGGAAGTCCATCTTGTCGACGGTGTCGCCAAATTGGATGCCGTTCTCGACCCGCAGGTCCTGGTGCTGCCAGTTGTAGTTCTCGACGGCGACCGTCAGCCGAACGGCCGGATAGCCGGCGTTCAGAAGCTCGGTATGGTCGCCGCCGCGGCCGAACCGGTCGTTGCGCCAGATCTGGCGGACGTCGAGCCCGAGGCCGAGGTCGCCGGCCAGGTCGGCGAGCCAGCGCGACAGGTTGCGCGACGGCGCGTCGTTCTCGCCGCCCAGGCTCCGGATCCGGGCGGCGAGGTCCTCGCGCCCCTGCCAGCGCGGCCCCTCGGAGAAGATCCGGACATGGGCTTCGTCGCAGGTGCCGTCGGAGCCGCAGCTGTTGCCGATGATGTCGTTGTTGAGATTGGCCTCGACCTGCCAGCCCCGGGCGCGGGCATAATCAGCCATGATCTTGCCGCCGTGCAGGCCCTGCTCCTCGCCCGACAACACCGCATAGACGATGGTGGCCGGGAATTTGTGGCGGCTGAGCACCCGCGCTGCCTCTATGACCGCCGCGGTGCCGGAGCCATCGTCGTTCGCGCCGGGCGCGTCCTTGGTCTCGTCCATCACGTCGGTGACCCGGCTGTCGATGTGGCCCGAGATGATGACGACGCGGTTCGGCTCGGTCGTGCCGCGCTGGATCGCGATGACGTTCGTCACCCGCGTCGGCGTCGGGATACGGCGGCCGGTGACGAGGTCCGAGGGCCGAGCGATCTCGAGGCATCCGCCGCAGGCGCGCGAGTAGCGGCGGAACTCCGCCTCGGTCCAGTTCAGC